>NZ_JBAGKV010000014.1:0-177714 GCF_037049705.1 Janthinobacterium sp. LPB2021202312-11-4
CCATGTTCAAACCAACACCCAATCCTCCTCGCAAACCCAGCCCCTTCTTCCTGGTCGCCCCCGACATCAGCACCGAAAACCTGCTGGCCCACGCCTGCGAATCACTGGCCTCGGCCAATGTCATGGCCAGCGATTTGGCAGGCTTCCTGGACAGCCCTCACCGCCACACGCTGCTCGGCATCGCGCAGGTCATCATGCTCGGCGAATTGGCGGTGAATCGGGCGCTGGATAATCTTGATCCGCAGGGTTAGCTCGGACTGAAAATCAAAAGATCGCAGCCTTCGGCAGCTCCTACCGGGATCGTGTTGAGTCGAGTGAACGCGGTCGGCGTAGGAGCTGCCGCAGGCTGCGATCTTTTGATGTTAAAAACCCGCCATCCCCTTCCACCGGGGATGGCGGGTTTTGTCGTTTCGGCCCTATTGCATCAAACGGTGTCCACCTTCAACGAATGGTCATTGAGCATGCCGGTGATGATGGTCGCCGTGTCGTGCCCGCCGGCCACCACGCCGCCCGCCCCCGGCGTCACGCCGTAGTGGCTGGCCAGGTTGACGCCGGCCAGGTCGATGGTCTGGGTCGGTGTGGCGCCGGCCATGGCGCTGACGTTGATGCTGGTGACCAGGCTTGCGCCGCTGCCGGTGACGGTGAAGTGCAGGTAGTCATCGAGCGAGGCGGCGGTGCCGTTTTCGCCTTGCAGCAGTTGCGACAGGTCGAGTTTGTCGGTGCCCGGGGTGAAGTCGGTGACCACGTCGTGGCCGCTGTTGCCGGCCAGCCATTGGAAGGTGTCGGCGCCCGGCCCGCCGGTGAGGGTGTTGTTGCCCAGGCCACCGATGAGGATGTCGTCGCCGCCACCGCCGTTGAGCACGTCGTTGCCCAAACCGCCGTTGATCACGTTGTTGTTATTGTCTCCAGTCAAGGTGTCGTTGAAGTTGGAGCCCACCAGGTTTTCGATGCCGGTGAGGGTATCGGTGCCGGCGCCCAGGGTGTTTTGCGCGGTGAGCAGGCTCAGGTCGACAGTGACGCCGGCCGTGGCGTGGGCGTAGCTGACGGTGTCGATGCCGGTGCCGCCATCGAGCAGGTCGTTGCCCGGGCCGCTGAACAGCAAGTCATTGCCGGCGCCACCGTGCAATTCGTTGTTGCCACTGCCGGCGGTGAGCACGTCGTTGCCGTCGCCACCGTTGAGGATGTTGTTGCCGGTGCCGGCCACCAACACGTCGTCGCCCGAGGTGCCGGTAAGGGTGTGGCCGTCCTGGTAGCTGATGGTCACGTTCGCCACGTCGCTGCCGCCATGGTTGTCGTTGGCGGTGTAGGTGCCGTGGTAGTCCGGGGTCAGGTCGTGGGCCCCGGCGTAGTTGACGGTCATGGTCAGTTGATAGTTCTCGGCCGCCGAGGTGCTGCTGCCACTGGTGTTGACGATGTTGGTCAGGTGGATTTGATAGGTGCCATCGGCCGTCGCGGTGATGGTCCCGCCGTCGGCGATGCTCACGAACGCACCGCCATTGAGCGAGTACTCCATGGTGATGTGACCGGCCGCCAGGTTGTGGTCCAGGTTCAGGGTTTCGCCTTGTTTCAGTTTGACGGTGATGAGGTCTTCATCGTTGGCGTTGGACGTGGTGACCGCGCCCAGGTAGCCGCTGATCACCAGCACTGCCGTCATCGCTGCCGAGTTGGCGGCGAACGAGTTGCGCACATCCGCCAGCGTCTGGTTGGCGGCGTTGTTGCCGGTGCCGGCAAAACTGATCGCGCCCGTGCCGGTGAAGTCCGCGCCTTTGGCCACCCAACCGGTGGTGAAGGTGGTCGGGGTGGCCGTCAGCGGATCGCCATTGGCGTCGGTGTCGTTGGCCAGCAACAGTTCGCCCGGCACGACGATGGTGCCCGACAGCACGTTGGTGATGATGTGGTCATCGACCGCCACCGGTGCCGCGTTGGGGATGACTTTGACCGTCAGCGTGGAGCTTGCCAGGTCGCCGTCGTTGTCGCTGACGGTGAAGCCGAGGGTTTCGGTGAGCACCACCGTGGTGGTTTTTTGCGAGGTGTAGGTGTATTCGCCGGTGTCGAGGTTGACCACCAAGGTGCCGCTGTTATTGGTGGCGATGCTGATGCTGTTATCGGCGGTGTTGAAGGTGCCGTGGTTGGTGCCGCTGACGGTCAGCGAACCCTGATTGCTGTTGCCTTTCGGGTCGTAGGTGTAGGTGGTGCCGTCGATCACCAGGGTCTTGATGAAACCGCCATCGGCACCGAACGAGCCGCCCTCCAGCAACGTGCCGGTCACCGGGGCGCCCTGCACCGTGCCCGACAGCACCGAGTTGAGTTGGTTGAGGTCAGTCACTACCACCGCGTTGGTGTCGGTGTGGGTGCTGCCGTCATAGGCGACCGGGTTGAGGTTGGCATTGCTGACGCCGCTGCCCAGGCCAATCGCGTAGTTTTTGATGCCGTTGGCGTCGAGGAAGCTTTTCAGCGCCGTTTCGTCTGCGGTACCGATTTCCTGGCCGGTGGTCGGTTTGCCGTCGGAGAAAAAGTACCCGACGTTCTGCGCGCCGGTCAGTTTGCCCGACGTATTGAACGCGGTTTGCATCATCGCTACCGCCGCGTCGTAGTTGGTACCGCCGCCCGCCGTCAGGCCGGCGATGATCGACTTGGCGGTCGCCACATCGACCCACACCGAGGTCTTGTCGGTGGCGCTGCTGCTGAAGGTGACGATCTGCACTTTCACATCGCCCAGGTCGTCGTACTTGTCGAGCAAGGCACTGATCGCCTGCTTCGCCAGGTCCAGCCGCGACAGGCCCGGCACGCCGGACGGGTCGACCATACTGCCGGACACGTCGATCACCAACAGCAGGTTGGAATCGATTTCCACCGCCGTTACCGAACGGTCCGATGCCGCGACTTTTGGCACGTCATCGACGATGTTGACCACGATGGTGCTGGTGGTGCTGTTGCCCAGGGCATCGGTGGCTTTGTAGGTGAAGCTTTCGCTCAGGGTGTTCGGTCCGTCGTTGGCAGTCGGCGAGGTTTTCGGCGCCGAGGTCAGGGTGTAGGTGTAGCTGCCGTCCGGGTTGATCAGGATTTGCCCATAGGTCCCGGTGGCGCTGCCGACCAGGCTGTACGTCAGCGGGCCGGTGCCGCCGGTGACCGAACCGACCAGCGTACCGGTGGCGGTTTCGCCGGTGTTGGTCGGGTCGCTGCCGGTGACCGTGCCGGGTGCCAGGTCGAGGCCGTCCTTGCTCAGGTCGAGGGCTTTTTCGTAGACCGTGACGTCTTGATCGACCACCGCTTTGAGGGCGTTGTCGGTGATGTTGACGGTGATGGTGGTGGTGCTTTCATCGCCGTCGGAATCGCGCACGGTGTAGACGAAGGTATCGGTGGCCCCCGCCACGCCGACCGAGTTCGGGTTGCTGTGGTACACAGCGTTGCCCGCCGCATCCAGGGTCAGGTAGCCGTAGGTGCCGTTGATATTGGTGCCGAGCCCGCCCACCGCCGACGTCGCGGTGTTGCTGCCGGCGCGCACGCCGATCACGGCCCCGCCCGCTGCGGCGCCGTCGGCACCGAGTACGTCGTTGCCGAGCACGCTGATGTTGACCGTTGCGCCCTCGACCGCAGTGGCGGTGTCCGGTGCGGCGGTCGGCAAGTCATCGACGATGTTGACGTTGATCTGCCCCGACGCGGTGCTGCCATCGCCATCGGTGGCGACCACGTTGAAGTTCTCGGCGATGCTGTTGGCACCGTTGCCGGTTGGATGGGTTTCGTTATCCACCAGGGTGTAGCTGTAGCTGACCACACCAGTCGCCGCGTTGTAGCCGGTGACAGTGAAGGTGCTGCCGAGCGCCGTGGTGACCGATTGCGGGAAGCCTGCCGCCACGCCGCCGACGACCACATGCAGACCACCGACATCGAGGGTTTGCAAACCGTCCAGCGCGGTGACGGTGAAAGTGCCGCTCTGGGTCAGGGCCGGCGTGTTGGGGTTGGAGCCGTCGCTGAGGTTTTTCTCGTAGACGGTAAGTTCGCCGCCAGTGACGTCGAGACCGTTGAGGGTCACCGGGTCATCGTTGTTGTGGATTTGCAGCACCAGGTTGGCGGTGCTGGTGTCGCCGTCCGAATCGGTGATGGTGTAGGCGAAAGTCTCCGTGCCGTTGCCATTGCCGTGCAGGTTTTTGAAGTCGGCGTCGTTAGTGTTCAGCGTATAGGTGTAAGTGCCGTTGGCGTTCAACACCAGCGTGCCGTAAGTGCCGGTGAAGGTGCCCGCCGTGACCGGGCCGGTGGGCACGCGGTCGGCGCCTTGTACGTCGTTGGTCAAGACGTTGCCGGTGAGGGTCAGCAAGGATTCCGAGGCAGTGCTGGCGTTGCTGTCGTTGACCGCTTTGGGCAGGTCATCGACCACGTTCACATCCAGCGAACCGGTGGCGCTGCTGCCGTCGGTGTCCGTGGCGACCACGTTGAAGTGTTCGCTCAGGGTGTTGGCACCATTGGCCGTCGGGTGCGCATCGTTGCCGTTGAGGGTGTAGCTGTAGCTGATCACCCCGGTGGTGGCGTTGTACCCGGTGATGGTCAAGGTGTTGCCCAACGCGGTGACCAGGGTTTGCGGGAAGCCTGCGGCCACACCGCCGCTGACCACGTTGATACCGCCGACGCTCAGGGTTTGCAGACCGTCGAGCGCCGTCACGGTGAAAGTGCCGTTTTGGGTCAGTTGAGTGCTGTCCGGGGCGCTGCCGAGGCTGAGGTTTTTTTCGTAGACGGTGAGTTCGCCGCCATTAACGTCGAGACCGTTGAGGGTCACCGGGTCATCGTTGTTGTGGATTTGCAGCACCAGGTTGGCGGTGCTGGTGTCGCCGTCCGAATCGGTGATGGTGTAGGCGAAAGTCTCCGTGCCGTTGCCATTGCCGTGCAGGTTTTTGAAGTCGGCGTCGTTGGTGTTCAGCGTGTAGGTGTAAGTGCCGTTGGCGTTCAACACCAGCGTGCCGTAGGTGCCGGTGAAAGTGCCGGCCGTGATAGGGCCGGTTGCCACACGGTCGGCGCCTTGCACGTCGTTGGTCAGGACGTTGCCGCTGAGGGTCAGCAAGGATTCCGAGGCAGTGCTGGCGTTGCTGTCGTTGACCGCTTTTGGCACATCGTCAATCACGTTGACGTCCAGGGTCGCGTTGGCGGTGCTGCCATCGACATCGGTGGCGACCACGTTGAAATGCTCGCCGAGGCTGTTGGTGCCGTTACCGGTCGGGTGCGCATCGTTGCCGGTCAAGGTGTAGCTGTAGCTGACCACGCCGGTGGTGGCGTTGTAACCGGTGATGGTCAGCGTGTTGCCCAGGCCTGTACTGATTGACTGCGGGAAGCCTGCGGCCACCCCGCCGGCCACGACGTGGATGCCACCGATGTCGAGGGTTTGCAGACCGTCGAGCGCCGTCACGGTGAAGGTGCCGTTTTGGGTCAGTTGAGTGCTGTCCGGGGCGCTGCCGAGGTTGAGGTTTTTTTCGTAGACGGTGAGTTCGCCGCCGTTGACGTCGAGGCCGTTCAGGGTGACCGGGTCATCGTTGTTATGGACTTGCAGCACCAGGTTCGCGGTGCTGGTGTCGCCATCGGAGTCGGTCAGCGTGTAGGTGAACGTGTCCGTGGCGTTGCCGCCGCCGTGCAGCGCGAGGAACGCCGGATCGGCAGGATGAACCGTGTAGGTGTAGGTACCGTCGGCAGCCAACACCAACGTGCCGTAAGTACCGGTGAACGTCCCGGCCGTGATCGGGCCGGTTGCCACGCGGTCGGCGCCTTGCACGTCGTTGGTCAATACGTTGCCGCTGAGGATCAGCTGACTTTCCGACGCGGTGCCGGCATTGCTGTCGTTGAAGGCCTTGGGCACATCGTCGATGACGTTGACGTCCAGCGAGCCGTTGGCGGTGCTGCCATCGACGTCAGTGGCGACCACGTTGAAATGTTCGCTCAAGCTGTTGGCGCCGTTGGCGGTCGGGTGCGCGTCGTTGCCGTTCAAGGTGTAGCTGTAGCTGACCACGCCAGTCGATGCGTTGTAACCGGTGATGGTCAGTGTGTTGCCTAAACCAGTGCTCACCGATTGCGGGAAGCCTGCGGCCACCCCGCCGCTGACCACGTTGATTCCGCCGACGCTCAGGGTTTGCAAGCCGTCGAGCGCGGTCACGGTGAAGGTGCCGTTTTGGGTCAGTTGAGTACTGTCCGGGGCGCTGCCGAGGTTGAGGTTTTTCTCGTAGACGGTGAGTTCGCCGCCGTTGACGTCGAGACCGTTGAGGGTCACCGGGTCATCGTTGTTATGGACTTGCAGCACCAGGTTCGCGGTGCTGGTGTCGCCGTCGGAGTCGGTCAGCGTGTAGGTGAACGTATCTGTGCCGTTGCCACCACCGTGCAATGCGAGGAACGCCGGATCAGTGGTGTGAACGGTGTAGGTGTAGGTGCCATCGGCGGCAAGAACGAGAGTGCCGTAAGTACCGGTGAACGTTCCGGCAGTAACTGGGCCAGTGGTGACACGGTCGGCGCCTTGTACATCGTTGGTCAGTACATTGCCCGCCAGGGTCAATTGGCTTTCCGAGGCTGTGCCGGCGTTGCTGTCGTTGAAGGCCTTGGGCACATCGTCGATGACGTTGACGTCCAGCGAGCCGTTGGCGGTGCTGCCATCGACGTCAGTGGCGACCACGTTGAAGTGCTCGCTCAAGCTGTTGGCGCCGTTGGCGGTCGGGTGCGCGTCGTTGCCGTTCAAGGTGTAGCTGTAACTCACAACGCCAGTCGATGCGTTGTAACCGGTGATGGTCAGCGTGTTGCCTAAACCAGTGCTCACCGATTGCGGGAAGCCTGCGGCCACCCCGCCGCTGACCACGTTGATTCCGCCGACGCTCAGGGTTTGCAAGCCGTCGAGGGCTGTCACGGTGAAGGTGCCGTTTTGGGTCAGTTGAGTGCTGTCCGGGGCACTGCCGAGGTTGAGGTTTTTCTCGTAGACGGTGAGTTCGCCGCCGTTGACGTCGAGACCGTTGAGGGTCACCGGGTCGTCGTTGTTATGGACTTGCAGCACCAGGTTCGCGGTGCTGGTGTCGCCATCTGAATCCGTCAGCGTGTAAGTGAACGTGTCTGTGCCGTTGCCACCACCGTGCAATGCGAGGAACGCCGGATCAGTGGTGTGAACGGTGTAGGTGTACGTACCGTCAGCGGCCAGCACGAGGGTGCCGTAAGTACCGGTGAAGGTGCCCGCCGTGATCGGGCCAGTGGTGACACGGTCGGCGCCTTGTACATCGTTGGTCAGTACATTGCCGGCCAGGGTCAATTGGCTTTCCGAGGCTGTGCCGGCGTTGCTGTCGTTGAAGGCCTTGGGCACATCGTCGACGACGTTGACGTCCAGCGAGCCATTGGCGGTGCTGCCATCGACGTCAGTGGCGACCACGTTGAAATGCTCGCTCAAGCTGTTGGCGCCGTTGGCGGTCGGGTGTGCGTCGTTGCCGTTCAGGGTGTAGCTGTAGCTGACCACGCCAGTGGTGGCGTTGTAACCGGTGATGGTCAGTGTGTTGCCCAAACCAGTACTCACCGATTGCGGGAAGCCTGCGGCCACCCCGCCGCTGACCACGTTGATCCCGCCGACACTCAGGGTTTGCAAACCGTCGAGCGCGGTCACGGTGAAGGTGCCGTTTTGGGTCAGTTGAGTGCTGTCCGGGGCGCTGCCGAGGTTGAGGTTTTTCTCGTATACCGTCAGTTCGCCGCCATCAATATTCAAGCCATTGAGAGTGACCGGGTCGTCGTTGTTATGGACTTGCAGCACCAGGTTGGCGGTGCTGGTGTCACCGTCGGAGTCGGTCAGCGTGTAGGTGAACGTATCTGTGCCGTTGCCACCACCGTGCAATGCGAGGAACGCCGGATCAGTGGTGTGAACGGTGTAGGTGTAAGTACCATCCGCCGCAAGAACGAGGGTGCCGTAAGTACCAGTAAACGTTCCCGCCGTGATTGGGCCAGAAACCACGCGGTCCGCGCCCTGCACGTCGTTGGTCAATACGTTGCCGCTGAGGATCAGTTGGCTTTCCGACGCGGTGCCAGCGTTGCTGTCATTGAACGCCTTGGGCACATCATCGATCACGTTGACGTCCAGCGAGGCATTGGCCGTGCTGCCATCGACATCGGTGGCAACCACGTTGAAGTGTTCGCTCAAGCTATTGGCGCCGTCGGCGGCCGGGTGCGCGTCGTTGCCGTTCAGGGTGTAGCTGTAACTGACCACACCGGTGGTGGCGTTGTAACCGGTGATGGTCAGCGTGTTGCCCAAGCCGGTGCTGATCGATTGCGGGAAGCCTGCGGCTACACCGCCCGCGACCACATGGATGCCGCCGACGTCCAGGGTCTGCAAACCGTCGAGCGCGGTAATCGTGAACGTGCCGTTTTGGGTCAGTTGAGTGCTGTCCGGCGCACTGCCCTGGCTGAGGTTTTTCTCGAAAACGGTGAGTTCGCCGCCTTCAATGTTCAGGCCGTTAAGGGTGACGGGGTCATCGTTGTTGTGGACTTGCAGCACCAGATTCGCAGTACTGGTATCACCGTCCGAATCGGTCAGTGTGTAGGTGAACGTGTCCGTGGCATTACCACCACCGTGCAGCGCGAGGAACGCCGGATCAGTCGTGTGAACGGTGTAGGTGTAAGTCCCATCCGCTGCCAGCACGAGGGTGCCGTAAGTACCGGTGAACGTCCCGGCCGTAACCGGCCCGGTGGTAACACGATCCGCCCCTTGCACATCGTTGGTCAGCACATTGCCGGCCAGGGTCAATTGGCTTTCTGAAGCAGTGCCCGCGTTGGAATCATTAGCCGCCGTCGGCACGTCATCGACCACATTCACGTCCAGCGAGGCATTAGCAGTGCTGCCGTCGGCATCGGTGGCAACCACATTGAAATGCTCGCCCAAGCTGTTGGCACCATTACCGGCCGGATGCGCGTCATTGCCATTGAGGGTGTAGCTGTAACTCACAACACCGGTCGTTGCGTTGTAACCGGTGATGCTCAGCGTGTTGCCAAGGGCCGTGGTAATCGATTGCGGGAAGCCTGCCGCCACACCGCCGGCCACCACGTGAATCCCACCAATGTCGAGGGTCTGCAAACCATCAAGCGCGGTAATCGTGAAGGTGCCGTTTTGAGTCAGCGCCGTGCTGTCTGGCGCGCTGCCCTGGCTGAGATTTTTCTCGAAAACGGTGAGTTCACCGCCCTCAATATTCAGGCCGTTAAGGGTGACGGGGTCGTCGTTGTTATGGACTTGCAGCACCAGGTTGGCGGTGCTGGTATCACCGTCGGAGTCAGTCAGTGTGTAGGTAAACGTGTCTGTGCCGTTGCCACCACCGTGCAGTGCGAGGAACGCCGGATCAGTCGTGTGAACGGTGTAGGTGTAGGTGCCATCGGCGGCAAGAACGAGGGTGCCGTAAGTACCGGTGAACGTTCCGGCCGTAACAGGTCCGGTGGTGACACGGTCTGCGCCTTGCACATCGTTGGTCAGCACATTGCCCGCCAAGGTCAATTGGCTTTCCGAAGCAGTGCCCGCGTTGGAATCATTGGCCGCTGTCGGCACGTCATCGACCACATTCACGTCCAGCGAACCACTGGCAGTGCTGCCGTCAGCATCGGTGGCGACGACATTGAAGTGCTCGCCGAGGCTGTTCGCGCCGTTACCAGCCGGGTGCGCATCGTTGCCATTCAAGGTGTAGCTGTAACTCACGACACCGGTCGCCGCGTTGTAACCGGTGATGCTCAGCGTGTTGCCAAGGGCCGTGGTAATCGATTGCGGGAAGCCTGCCGCCACACCGCCGGCCACCACGTGAATCCCGCCAATATCGAGGGTCTGCAAACCATCAAGCGCGGTGATCGTGAACGTGCCGTTTTGAGTCAGTTGAGTGCTGTCCGGCGCACTGCCCTGGCTGAGATTTTTCTCGAAAACGGTGAGTTCGCCGCCCTCAATATTCAGGCCGTTGAGGGTCACCGGGTCATCGTTGTTGTGGACTTGCAGCACCAGATTCGCAGTGCTGGTATCACCGTCGGAGTCAGTCAGTGTGTAGGTAAACGTGTCTGTGCCGTTGCCACCACCGTGCAGTGCGAGGAACGCCGGATCAGTGGTGTGAACGGTGTAGGTGTACGTACCGTCAGCGGCCAACACCAACGTGCCGTAAGTACCGGTGAACGTCCCGGCCGTAACAGGCCCGGTGGTGACACGATCTGCCCCTTGCACATCGTTGGTCAGCACATTGCCGGCCAGGGTCAATTGGCTTTCCGAAGCAGTGCCTGCGTTGGAATCATTGGCCGCTGTCGGCACGTCATCGACCACATTCACGTCCAGCGAACCACTGGCAGTGCTGCCGTCAGCATCGGTGGCGACGACATTGAAGTGCTCGCCGAGGCTGTTCGCGCCGTTACCAGCCGGGTGCGCATCGTTGCCATTCAAGGTGTAGCTGTAACTCACGACACCGGTCGCCGCGTTGTAACCGGTGATGCTCAGCGTGTTGCCAAGGGCCGTGGTAATCGATTGCGGGAAGCCTGCCGCCACACCGCCGGCCACCACGTGAATCCCGCCAATATCGAGGGTCTGCAAACCATCAAGCGCGGTGATCGTGAACGTGCCGTTTTGAGTCAGTTGAGTGCTGTCCGGCGCACTGCCCTGGCTGAGATTTTTCTCGAAAACGGTGAGTTCGCCGCCCTCAATATTCAGGCCGTTGAGGGTCACCGGGTCATCGTTGTTGTGGACTTGCAGCACCAGATTCGCAGTGCTGGTATCACCGTCGGAGTCAGTCAGTGTGTAGGTAAACGTGTCTGTGCCGTTGCCACCACCGTGCAGTGCGAGGAACGCCGGATCAGTGGTGTGAACGGTGTAGGTGTACGTACCGTCAGCGGCCAACACCAACGTGCCGTAAGTACCGGTGAACGTCCCGGCCGTAACAGGCCCGGTGGTGACACGATCTGCCCCTTGCACATCGTTGGTCAGCACATTGCCGGCCAGGGTCAATTGGCTTTCCGAAGCAGTGCCTGCGTTGGAATCATTCGCCGCTGTCGGCACGTCATCGACCACATTCACGTCCAGCGAACCACTGGCAGTGCTGCCGTCAGCATCGGTGGCGACGACATTGAAATGCTCGCCGAGGCTGTTCGCGCCATTACCGGCCGGATGCGCGTCATTGCCATTGAGGGTGTAGCTGTAACTCACAACGCCAGTCGCCGCGTTGTAACCGGTGATGCTCAGCGTGTTGCCAAGGGCCGTGGTAATCGATTGTGGGAAACCTGCCGCCACACCCCCGGCCACCACGTGAATCCCGCCAACGTCGAGGGTTTGCAAACCATCAAGCGCGGTAATCGTGAACGTGCCGTTTTGGGTCAGTTGAGTGCTGTCCGGCGCACTGCCCTGGCTGAGGTTTTTCTCGAAAACGGTGAGTTCGCCGCCCTCAATATTCAGGCCGTTAAGGGTCACCGGGTCATCGTTGTTGTGGACTTGCAACACCAGATTCGCAGTGCTGGTATCACCATCTGAATCCGTCAGCGTGTAGGTGAACGTGTCTGTACCGTTGCCGCCGCCGTGCAGCGCGAGAAACGCCGGATCAGTGGTGTGAACGGTGTAGGTGTAAGTCCCATCAGCGGCAAGAACGAGGGTGCCGTAAGTACCGGTGAACGTTCCGGCCGTAACAGGCCCGGTAGTGACACGGTCCGCACCTTGTACATCGTTGGTCAGCACATTGCCCGCCAGGGTCAATTGGCTTTCCGAGCCGGTGCCGACATTGCTGTCGTTGACCGCTTTGGGCACATCGTCAGTAATGTTGACGTCCAGCGAATTGGTAGCCGAATCGCCATTGGAGTCGCTGGCAATCACGGTGAAGTGCTCGCTCAGGCTGTTGGCGCCATCGCCGGCCGAATGGGTTTCGTTGGTCACCAGTGTGTAGGTGTAACTGACCACGCCGGTCGCCGCGTTGTAGCCCGTGATGCTCAGCGTGTTGCCCAAGGCCGTGGTAATCGATTGCGGGAAACCGGCGGCCACACCGCCCACCACCACGTTGATGCCGCCCACGTTCAGGCTCGACAAGCCATCGGGGGCCGACACGCTGAAGGTGCCGCTTTGGGTCAGGGCCGCCGGATTGCTGTCGGAACCCTGGGCCAGATTGGCTTCGTTGACGGTCAGTTCACCACCGGTCACGTCCAGGCCGCCGAGGGTGACGATGTTGTTCACCGGTGGCACGACCACGGGTGGGGTGTTGTCGTTTTGCTGAACATCGGCGTTGTGCCGTTCTTCAGGGAATTCCGGAATGCCGCCAAACCCTGCGGTCGGGAAGCCGATACGCGGATCGACGCGCCCGCCCACTTCTTCCAGCAGCACGAAACTGTGACCGCCGCCCAAGGCACCGCCCGGGGCACCCGTCGCGCCAGGGCCGGCCGCGGTGGCTTCACCGGTTTGGGTCGGGTCAGCGCCGGCCGCAATGGCTTTTTGCAGTTGCTGCACATCGGTGAGCTGCGCTTCGCTCGGCGTCACCGCCTCAGGGGCATCCACATGGGGCGCCTGATGCGCGAGCAGTTGGGGGGTCATTTGCAGGCTGCTGTCACGCCCAAGGGTCAGTTCCTGGCCATTTTGCAGGTGCACCGCCACCGCGCCTTCGGCCCCGGTGACCAGTTGATCGCCGGCAAACAACCGGTCGCCCTCGACCAACGCGCGTCGAGTACCGTCGGCCGCAACCGCGAACACCTGACCAATAACCTTACTGACGATCCCAATGAGCGTTGCCATGTGCATTCTCCTTCGCTGCCAACCTTCTGTCGGCACCTGGTTGTGCGAAGAACGTGCTCACGGCGCAAGCGGGCCGCTCGGCGGATCGCCTGCCAAGGGGCGGTTTAACGAAGTAAACCACCTCCCTGGCGACGATCTCGCCAAGCGTGTCACTCGCGGGCCATTTGTCCGGCTCGGCATAAAACCCTCTGCAATCAATGGCATCGGGTTCCACTTGAGGAACAACCTCCCTGCGAGCGATGCGTAACGGTCCTGAATCACTCGAGTGACAAAAAACTGTCACTCCAAAACCGTCCCACTTCCCTCCCCTCCAGCACTTCTTCGCCCTATGTCGCTAAGTGGATGGAACTTTCCTCAAGCCCTTAACAAGCTCCCTAAGGCTCATAAAACAAGGGCTTTCGGATTGAACAATGTGCTGGATTTTTCAGAGCGCATAAGTTTTTTTTGACATAACCCTTATGAGAAATAGTTCTTAGGTTTTCCCTAGAATGTTCTTAGCTCTGTTGTTACAAGAGTGAAACGGTTGCACCTATAAATAACGTCAAGTATTTGACGACAAGTAAGCACCATCAGGAAACAGGGAGATGTACCCATGCGCCTTTTAACCCCCCTCTGCAGCGCGGTTTTGCTGGCCATGGCCTGCACTTCTCAGGCTCAGGCCATGTCGTTGACCGACGCGATCCAAAGCACCATCGCGACACACCCCGAGCTTGCATCGCGCGTGGACGCGCGTTTGTCAGCTGATGAACAGGTGAAAGTCGCCAAGGGGGGCTTCTACCCGTCGGTGGATTTGAACGCCGCCTACGGGCGCGGTTACAGCGATAACACCAACACCCGGGCCTTCGGCAATCACCACACCGAGATCCTCAATTACACCCAGTCGGAACTGCGCCTGCGGCAGATGCTGTTCGACGGGTTCAATACGGCGAATGAGGTCGAGCGCACCAAAGGCGTGTCCAACTCCCGGGCTTATTACGCCCAGGGCACCGCTCAGGATCTGGCCCTGCGCACCATCGAGGTCTACCTCGAAGTGCTCAAGCGCCGCGAATTGGTGACGCTGGCCACGAATAACCTGCAAGCGCACATGCGGGTCAACGACCAGATCGGCCTGCGCACCCAGCGCGGCGTCGGCAGTAACGCCGACTCCGATCAGTCCACCGCTCGCCGGGCACTGGCGCAGAACAACCTGGACACCGCCGAGGTGGATCTGGCCGACGCCGAGTCGAACTTCTACAGCGTCGTGGGGCGCATGCCCGATGAACTCGAAACACCGCCATCAACCCGCGGCGAACTGCCGACCAGCCTGCCGGAAGCCCAGCAGAGCATGGTGGAGAACAACCCGTACCTGAAATCCGCCCAGGCCGATGTGCAATCAGCCGAGAGCCAGTATGAAGTCGCCAAGTCGCCGTTCTACCCACGCTTCGACGCCGAAGCGGCGGTAGGCGCCAACAACAACGTGCAGGGCGATGAAGGCCACGACAACGAATGGCGCGTCGGCGTGATCATGAACTACAACCTGTTCCGCGGCGGCAGCGACAAGGCGCGCCTGGCCTCCGATGCGCACCAGATCAACCAGGCGATGGACATCCGCAACAACGCCCTGCGCCAGCTCAACGAGAACATTCACCTGGCCTGGAACGCCATGGTCAATGCCAAGAAACAAACCCCGACCGCCCGTGAATACGCGGAAACCACCAAACGCGTGCGCGCGGCCTACCAGGACCAGTTCGGCCTCGGCCAACGGACCCTGCTCGACCTGCTCGACAGCGAAAACGAGCTCTACAACGCCAACCGCCGCTACACCGAAGTGCGCTACACCGAGGAATACTCGATGTACCGCGTACTGGCGAACATGGGCCAGTTGCTGAGCAAACAACGGGTGGTGCTGCCAGCCGATGCAATCGCCGCCACGGAAGTGAAAAACGAAGCCCGGCTGCCTGAACTGAAGTAAGCGGTAACCCCGTAATCCGGAAACCCGGTAATCCCGGTAATCCGGAAACACCGGAAACCCTGTAGGAGCTGCCGAAGGCTGCGATCTTTTGATCTTGATCTTGATCTTGATCTTGATCTTGATCTTGATCTTGATCTTGAAAAACAAGATCAAAAGATCGCAGCCTGCGGCAGCTCCTACGCGGGGGATGTAGCGACACTTATGCCAACGGAAGCAGTTCTACAGGAGCGATCAATTTGACCAGCATGGAACCCGGCAACACAGGGGTCGATCCGCGCCTGAGCTTCGATGACCCGCTTCTGGACGGTCTGTTGATCCTCTGCAAACTCCACGGCGCGGCGGTCAGTCGCGCCAGCCTGAGTGCCGGCCTGCCGCTGAACAAGCAACGCATGAGCCTGGACCTGCTGCCCCGCGCAGCGGCCCGGGCCAGTTTGCAGGCGCGTTTGCTGCGCCGGGATCTGGCGGATATATCCGCGCTCAACCTGCCGGTTTTACTCATCCTCAAAAACGGTCGAACCGCCGTGCTGCGGCGTTTTGGCGATGACGGCCAATTGTTGATCCTGCCCAGCGAAGCCGAGGGCGGCGAACAATGGGTCAGCCGTGAAGAGCTGAACGAAAACTACAGCGGCCAGGCCTTGTTCGCCCGGCCGCGCCATGAACTTGAAGACCTGCGCTCACCGTTGGTGCCGCGCGTCGAGGCGTGGTTTCGCGACACACTGAAACTGTCGAAATGGCTGTACAGCGATGCCATCCTGGCGAGTTTTCTGATCAACCTGCTGGGGCTGATGGTGCCCCTGTTCGTGATGCAGACCTACGACCGCGTAGTGCCGAACCAGGCTGTTTCGACTTTGTGGGTGCTGGCCATCGGGCTGCTGATCGGCACCGGTTTCGAACTGGTGCTGCGGGTGGTCCGCGCGCACTTGCTGGACACCGCCGGCAAGAAAACCGACGTGATCCTCTCGGCAACGCTGTTCGAGCGCATCACCGGCATGGCCATGAAAGCCCGACCGGCGACCATCGGCGGTTTCGCCCAAAGCATCCATGACTTCCAGGGCCTGCGGGAATTTCTCACCGCCGTGACCCTGACCAGCCTGATCGACCTGCCCTTCGCCGTGCTGATGCTGGTGGTGATCGGCCTGCTCGGCGGCTGGTTGGTGGTGATACCGCTGCTGGCGTTTCCGATCACGATCATTTTTGCGATGGCGATCCAGGTCCGCCTGCGTGACACCGTGCAAAAAAGTCTGAGCCTCGGCGCCGAACGCCAAGCCCTGCTGATCGAAACCCTCGGCGGCCTCGAAACCCTGAAAGCCTGCAGCGCCGAAAGCGAGCGCCAGCACAAATGGGAAAGCACCCACGGCGCCCTCACCCGCCTCGACAGCCATGCGCGCAACCTCTCGGCGCTGGCCACCAACGGCACACTGTTCATCCAGCAATTCTCCGGCATGGCGACCATCGTCGCCGGGGTCTACAGCATCATCGCCGGCAACCTCAGCGTCGGCGCGCTGGTGGCGACCTACATGCTCGGCAGCCGGGTGCTCGCGCCGCTGGGGCAGATCGCCGGGTTGATCACCCGCTACCAGCAAGCGCAACTGACGATGCGCAGCACCGATGCGCTGATGTCGTTGCCCCAGGAACGCGACCCGAAACAACGACCGCTGGAGCGCACGCAACTGCAAGGCGCGATCGACGTCAACGGCGTGACCTTCCACTACAACGGGCAGAACGCGCCGGCGTTGGCCAACATCAGTTTCAGCGTCAAACCCGGCGAACGGATCGGCATCATCGGTCGCAGCGGTTCGGGCAAAAGTACGTTGGCGCGGCTGGTCATGGGTTTCTATGCACCGGAAGAAGGCCAATTGCTGCTCGATGGCCTGGACCTGCGGCAACTCGATGTCGCCGACCTGCGCCAACAGATCGGTTACGTCGCCCATGACTTGCCGCTGCTGGCCGGCAGCCTGCGCGACAACCTGACCCTCGGCGCCCGTTACGTCAGCGATTCGCGCATGCTCGAAGTGGCGGAACTGACCGGCGTGACCGACCTCGCCCGCCAGCATCCGCAAGGCTTCGACCGGCCCGTGGGTGAGCGCGGTCAATTGCTCTCCGGTGGCCAGCGCCAAGCAGTGTTGCTGGCCCGGGCCTTGTTGCTCGACCCGCCGATCATGCTGCTCGACGAACCCACCAGCGCCATGGACAACAGCAGCGAAGACGTCCTGCGGCAAAAACTCCACACCTGGGTCCAGGGCAAAACCCTGCTGCTGGTCACCCACCGCACCTCAATGCTGAGCCTGGTGGATCGGCTGGTGGTGCTGGATAACGGGCGGATCGTCGCGGACGGTCCGAAAGAAGCGGTCATCGATGCACTGCGCAAGGGCCGTGTCGGCTCTGCGGCTGTTTAGGAGCTATCCCATGGCCCGTTCATCCTCCGACACGTCAAAAGACCGAGGCTACTTCGGCAGCTTCAAAAAAAGCGCGGAAAGCGAATACATGCCGGAAACCGCCGGCGCCGCGTTGCAGGATTCCCCGCGCCTGTCGCGGATCACCGTGTGGCTGGCGGCGGGGCTGCTGATTTCGGCGCTGCTCTGGGCCAAGTTCGCGGTGTTGCAAGAAGTCACCATGGGCGAAGGCAAGGCGATTCCGTCGAGCAAGGTGCAGGTGATCCAGAACCTGGAGGGCGGCATCGTCTCCGAAATTTTCGTCCGCGAAGGGCAAATGGTGAACAAGGGCGACACCCTGCTGCGCCTGGATGACACGCGGTTTCTGTCGAACAAGGGCGAAAGCGAAGCCGATCGCTATGCGTTGACCGCAAAGGTCGAGCGCTTGTCCGCCGAGGCTGAAGGGCGGCCGTTCAAGCTGTCGGACGAAGTGATCGCCAAGGCCCCGCAAGTGGCTGAAGACGAACGCTCGCTGTACGAACAACGGCAACGGCGACTGGCCAGCGAACAACGGACGCTGACCGAGCAACTTCATCAAAAAAGCCAGGAACTGGCGGAATTCCGCTCCAAACAGGGGCAATTCAGCTCAAGCCTGGCGTTGCTGCAACAAGAGATGAACATGTCCGCGCCGCTGGTGGGCACCGGGGCGGTGTCGCCGGTGGAAATCCTGCGACTCAAACGCAGCGCGGTGGAGATTCGCGGCTCGCTGAATGCGACGACGCTGGCCATTCCGAGGGCGGAATCGGCGATTAACGAGATCAAAAGCAAGATCGACGAATCAGAACAGTCCTTCCGCTCCGACGCGGCCAAAGAGCTGAATGAGAAACGCACCGACCTGTCAAAAATCACAGCGTCAAGCATCGCCATCGACGACCGCGTGACCCGCACCACAGTGGTGTCGCCGGTGCACGGGATCATCAAGGTGTTGAAGGTCAACACCATCGGCGGCGTGGTTCAGCCGGGCAGCGACATGGTGGAAATCGTGCCGCTGGAAGACAACCTGTTGATCGAAGCCAAGGTTCGGCCGCAGGACGTGGCGTTCTTGCACCCGGGCCAGAAAGCCATGGTCAAGTTCAGCGCCTACGACTACACGATTTACGGCGGGCTGAGCGCCAAGCTTGAGCTGATCGGCGCGGACACCATTACCGATGACAAGGGCAACAGCTTCTACCTGATTCAGGTCAGGACCGATAAGAACCACCTGGGCGGGGATGTGAAACCGTTGCTGATCATTCCGGGGATGGTGGCGACGGTGGACATTATTACCGGGGAGAAAAGCGTGCTGGATTACCTGCTAAAACCGGTGCTCAAGGCGCGGACCGAGGCGATGCGCGAACGATAAGATCAAAAGATCGCAGCCTGCGGCAGCTCCTACAGAGATCGGCGTAGGAGCTGCCGAAGGCTGCGATCTTTCGCTTTTAACCGCCGTGATTCTTTTGGTAAGTCGCCTCCCCCATCGCCTCAATCTGCCCTTCGATCAACGCTTCGAACGGTTTTAACAACGGCTCGAACGTGGTTGGCGCTTCCAGCGTCTGCAACGCCTGCACAATCGCCTCCACCGTCGACAGCGCCCCCGGCCCCGGTGCCTTGCGCAACCGATACCGCGACACGCCGCCATCCACCAGCGTCACTCGGGGCAACGCCGCCAGCAGCGGATTGAGGTGCAACATCTTGCGCGCCTTGCGCCAGGTGCCGTCCGGGACCACCAGCAGCAGCGGCTGATCATTTTCGGTATAAACCTGCAACGGCTGCGCCGCTTCAGCGGGAAACAGCAACCGTGCCTGGTAACCAGGCTGATTCAACAGCGCCGGCAGATCCTCGAACACTTCGCCCACGATCAACTCGGCATTCTTCAGCCCCAACGCAGCAAGACGCGCGGTGTTCAGCGCATGATTCACTTCGCTGGGATGCTGCAACAGCAGCACCCGGGTGCGGCTGTCGAGGCTCGGGATCAGCGGGCACAGGCAATGGGTTTGCGGACGCAGGCAGCGGGGGCATTGGATTCTGGACATCGGTTCAAGCCTGATTCAGTTGTGCTTTAAGCAAATCGCGGAAAGTCTGGATCAACGGTTCGCGGCTGCGGCCACGACGGACAATCATCGAAAACGGCGCCTGATAGCCGAACGTCGCCGGCAGCAACACCCGCAAATCGCCCTTGTCCGCCCAGGCCTGAGCGTAGTGCTCCGGCAAGTAACCGATGTAGGCGCCGGACAGCACCAGAATTAGCTGCGCTTCCATACTTTCCACGGTAGCGGCGCTGTGTTTGAAGCCGTGACGCGCCAATTCCGCCTGGCTCCAGTAGCCGCGACCGACCATGCGTTGCTGGGTGATGACTTGCTCGGGAATGCGCCGCTCGGTGAACAACGGGTGGCGGCTGCTGCAATATAGCCAGTGCTGTTCGCGGTACAGCGGCATGTAGACCAGCCCGCTCATGCGCGTGGAAAACGCACCGATGGCCAGGTCGAGGCGGTTGTCCTGCACGCCGAGTTGCAGTTCGTAGGGGCTCATCACCGACAGGTGCAAATGCACCGCCGGGTGTTCCTGACTATAGGCGCCGATGGCTTCGGCGAAGGGCAAGGCCTTGTCGCTGACCGTGGAGTCGATGACGCCGAGGTTCAAGGTGCCGCGCAATTCCCCCTTCAACGCCGCCGCATACTGCTCGAAGCCTTCAAGTTCGCCCAACAGGCGCAGGGTCTCCTGATGGAACAATTCACCCTTGCTGGTCAGGCTGAACCCGCCGCGACCGCGATGGCACAGCACCAGACCGAGCGCGGCTTCGAGCTGGCTCATGTAGGTGCTGATCGCCGAGGTCGAAAGGTTGAGCTCTTGCTGGGCGTTGGCGAACCCCTGATGGCGGACCACGCTGACGAAGATGCGCAACAGTTTCAGGTCGGGTAAAGCGTTGGCCATGGGGGACACTCCAAACACCGGTCGGGTTTCAGCTAAATCGTGAACAGCCCTGCGTAGGAGCTGCCGAAGGCTGCGATCTTTTGATCTTTAATCTTTTGATCTTTGGCGGCGTCATGACCGCAAAGAATCAAGATCAAAAGATCGCAGCCTTCGGCAGCTCCTACGGGGTTATTCGCGGGCCAAGGGGGGAAGTCTATCTGCGCCACTTCCATTAGTTTAGAAAAATCTGAACTAAGTATTTGCCCGTAGCGATTCTTCCCTGCCCCTGCATTTCGCAGAATCGGCCCCCAGCGGTGCCCGAACCTCCCCGGTTCTGTGCAACCGACATAAATAAAACAACGACGATGAGGCCTTACCCGTGGACAAGATTCTTCACCAACCACTGGGCGGCAACGAAATGCCGCGCTTCGGCGGCATCGCCACCATGATGCGACTCCCCCATTTGCCTACCGCTGCCGGTTTGGACGCTGCCTTCATTGGCGTGCCACTGGACATCGGCACCTCGCTGCGCCCCGGCACCCGCTTCGGGCCTCGGGAAATCCGCGCTGAATCGGTGATGATCCGCCCGTACAACATGGCGACCGGCGCTGCACCGTTCGATTCGCTGTCAGTGGCCGACATCGGCGACGTGGCGATCAACACCTTCAACCTGCTGGACGCCGTGCGGATCATCGAAGAGTCCTACCACAGCATCCTCGAACACGATGTGATCCCGCTGACCCTGGGCGGCGACCACACCATCACCCTGCCGATCCTGCGTGCGATCCATAAAAAGCACGGCAAGGTCGGCCTGGTGCACATCGACGCCCACGCCGATGTGAACGATCACATGTTCGGCGAGAAAATCGCCCACGGCACCACCTTCCGTCGCGCCGTCGAAGAAGGCCTGCTGGACCCGGACCGCGTCGTGCAAATCGGTCTGCGCGCCCAGGGCTACACCTCCGAAGACTTCAACTGGAGCCGTAAACAAGGCTTCCGCGTCGTTCAAGCCGAAGAGTGCTGGCACAAATCCCTGGCGCCACTGATGGCCGAAGTTCGCGAGAAAGTCGGCGGCGGTCCGGTGTACCTGAGTTTCGACATCGACGGCATCGACCCGGCCTGGGCGCCGGGCACCGGCACCCCGGAAATCGGCGGTTTGACGACCATTCAGGCAATCGAAATCGTCCGTGGCTGCCAAGGCCTCGACCTGGTCGGCTGCGATCTGGTAGAAGTCTCGCCCGCTTATGACACCACCGGTAATACCTCGCTGCTGGCCGCCAACTTGCTGTACGAAATGCTTTGCGTACTGCCGGGCGTGGCCCACCGCTGAGGATTGGTCATGAACGAACGCGATCAGGTTTTGAAAGCTGCCGCCGACCTGGTGACAGCCTTTGCCCGTAACGATCGCGAAGCCTACTTCGGTGCGTTCAGCGCCGATGCGAGCTTCGTGTTCTACACCCTCGAACAGCCCCTGCTGTCGCGCGATGCCTATCAGGCGTTGTGGGACACCTGGCGCGCCGAGGATGGCTTCGAGGTGCTTTCGTGCACCTCGAGCAACGCCTTCGTCAGCCTGCAAGGTGACGTGGCGATTTTCATCCATGACGTGGCCACCGAGCTGCGCATGCAAGGGGAGCAACACTTCAGCCAGGAGCGCGAGACGATTGTTTTCAAAAAACAAGCGTCTGGCCAAGAACAACAAGGCCTATGGCTGGCCTGCCATGAACATTTGTCCGCAATGCCGGAAGGGCTGCCAACCCCTTAGCCAAACAGGTGACGCTCACACACGATGAGCGCGCCTTTATGATCGGAGCTGATCATGAATAAAAACAACAAAGACAACGACCAAAGCCTTACGCAAATTGAAACCTACGGGGTCGAACAGATCCCGGACAACGAACGAACCGCCAGCCCCACGGACTTGTTCCGGATGATCTTCGGCGGTTCCAATACCTTTGCCACCGCCGTGCTCGGCAGTTTCCCGGTGCTGTTCGGCCTGTCTTTCCAGGCGGGAGTCTGGGCGATTGTGCTGGGCGTGTTGCTGGGTTCGCTGATCCTCGCGCCGATGGGCCTGTTCGGCCCGATCAACGGCACCAACAACGCCGTGTCTTCCGGCGCACACTTCGGGGTGCACGGGCGGATCGTCGGTTCGTTCCTGTCGCTGCTGACCGCTATCGCCTTCTTCTCGCTCTCGGTGTGGAGTTCGGGGGATGCGCTGATCGGTGGGGCGAAACGCTTGATCGGCCTGCCGGAAACCGACCTGACCCTGGGCCTGGCCTACGGTTTGTTCGCGATCCTGGTACTGACGGTTTGCATCTACGGCTTCCGCTTCCTGCTGTGGGTCAACAAGATCGCGGTGTGGAGCGCCAGCCTGTTGTTCCTGCTGGGCATCTTCGCCTTCGCCGGTCCCTTCGATGTGAACTTCGCCGGCACCGTGAGCATGGGACAACCGGGCTTCTGGGCGGCGTTCATCGGCGCTGCGCTGGTGGCGATGAGCAACCCGATTTCCTTCGGCGCGTTCCTCGGTGACTGGTCGCGCTACATCCCGCGCGACACGCCAAAAGGCCGGATTATGGCGGCGGTGGTGATTTCGCAAGTCGCGACGTTCATCCCGTTCCTGTTCGGCCTGACCACCGCGACCATCGTGGCGATCAAGGCCCCGGACTACATCGCGGCCAACAACTACGTCGGCGGTCTGCTGGCGGTGGCGCCGAACTGGTTCTTCCTGCCGGTGTGCCTGATTGCGGTGATCGGCGGCATGTCCACCGGCACCACCTCGCTGTATGGCACCGGGCTGGACATGTCCAGCGTGTTCCCTCGGGTGCTGTCGCGGGTCAAGGCGACGTTGCTGATCGGCGTGATGTCGATTGCCTTCATCTTCATCGGGCGCTTTGCGGCGAACCTGGTGCAGAGCGTCTCGACCTTCGCCGTGCTGATCATCACCTGCACCACGCCATGGATGGTGATCATGATCATCGGCCTGGTGGTGCGTCGCGGCTTCTATTGCCCGGATGACCTGCAAGTGTTCACCCGTGGCGAGAAAGGTGGCCGCTACTGGTTCACCCACGGCTGGAACTGGCGTGGGCTGGGTGCGTGGATTCCGAGTGCACTGGTCGGTTTGTGCTTTGTGAACCTGCCGGGGCAGTTCGTCGGCGTGCTCGGCAACCTGGCTGGTGGCATCGACATCAGCCTGCCGGTGACGCTGGGCCTGGCCTCGCTGGTGTACTTCGCGTTGCTGAGCCTGTTCCCGGAAACCGCAGCGGTGTACGGCCCGGACGATGCACGCAGCAAAGGCGCGAACTCGCACGCTAAACCGGCGATGCGCCAAGCGGCCTGATTCAACGCATTCCCTGTGTTCAACGCATGACCTGTAGGAGCGAGGCTTGCCCGCGAAGAACGATAACGCGGTCTGGCTGACAGACCGCGTCGCCCCCTTCGCGGGCAAGCCTCGCTCCTACAGTGATTGGTGTTTCCACAGGAATTGATGTTCGCCTCACCATAAAAAAGACAATCGGAGACACGCCATCATGGCACTGGATTTATTCGTCGTACTCATCTACGCCGCCGCGATGCTGATACTCGGCTATTACGGCATGCGCAAAGCCAAGACCAACGAAGACTTTTTGGTCGCCGGTCGCAACCTCGGCCCGAGCCTGTACATGGGCACCATGGCCGCCACCGTGTTGGGCGGCGCGTCCACCGTCGGCACCGTGCGCCTGGGCTACGTCCATGGCATCTCCGGCTTCTGGCTGTGCGCAGCCCTCGGTTGCGGGATCGTCGCGCTGAACCTGTTCCTCGCCAAACCGCTGCTGAAACTGAAGATCTACACCGTTACCCAGGTCCTGGAAAAACGCTACAACCCGATGGCCCGCTCGGCGAGCGCAGTCATCATGCTGGCCTATGCGCTGATGATCGGCGTGGTGTCGATCCTCGCCATTGGCACCGTGCTGCAAGTGCTGTTCGGCCTGCCGTTCTGGGTCTCGGTATTGCTCGGCGGTGGCGTGGTGGTGATCTACTCGGCGATCGGCGGCATGTGGTCCCTGACCCTGACCGACATCGTCCAGTTCGTGATCAAGACTGTGGGCCTGATGTTCATCCTGTTGCCAATCTGCCTGTACCGCGTCGGCGGCTGGGATCAGTTGGTGCTGAAACTGTCGGCAAGCGCCTTCAGCTTCACCACCATCGGCTGGGACACGATCATCACCTACTTCATGATCTACTTCTTCGGCATCCTGATCGGCCAGGACATCTGGCAACGGGTGTTCACCGTCAAGAGCGCCAAAGTGGCTCAGGTCGCCGGTACCTTCGCAGGCTTCTACTGCATCCTTTACGGCCTGGCCTGCGCCCTGATCGGCATGGCCGCTCACGTGCTGATCCCGGACCTGGACAACGTCAACAACGCTTTCGCTGCCATCGTTAAGCTGTCCTTGCCGGACGGTATCCGTGGCCTGGTGATCGCTGCGGCGCTGGCTGCAATGATGTCCACCGCCAGCGCCGGCCTGCTCGCCGCCGCCACTACGCTGACCGAAGACCTGCTGCCGAAACTGCGTGGCGGTAAACAGTCGAGCCTGGGCATGAACCGTCTGTTCACCCTGCTGACCGGCCTCGTCGTACTCGGCATTGCGCTGGTGGTCAACGACGTGATCAGCGCCCTGACCCTGGCCTACAACCTGTTGGTGGGCGGCATGCTGATCCCGCTGATCGGTGCGATTTTCTGGAAACGCGCCACCACCGCCGGCGCCATCGCCAGCATGGGCATGGGCTTCGCTACGGCGCTGGTGTTCATGTTCAAGGACGGTCTGGACGCTAACAGCCCGATCTACTACAGCCTCGGCGTGGGCCTGGTGAGCTTCGTGGTGGTCAGCCTGATGTCGCGTCGCCCTGCTGTTGTGGCGAGCGCGATCTAAGCTGCATGTAACGACTTGATGCTTTCTTCGACGGGTGTGGCGTCGGTTGCCACACCCGTTTTTTTTCGTCTGGAGAAAACCTTTATGCAGATTGTTTCTCGCGATCAATGGTTCGAAGTAAAAAACCTGGCCGACGGCATTCGCCTGATTCACGAGCCTTACATTCGGCCGTTTTATCGCTGCAACCTCTGGCACATCCAGGGTCGCGACAAGGACGTGCTGCTGGACAGCGGCTCGGGGCTGGTGAGCTTACGCGAGCAACTGCCATGGATTACCGAGCGACCCTTGGTGGCGGTGGCCAGTCATTGCCATTTCGATCACATCGCCGGGCATCACGAATTTGCTGAACGGCTGGTACACCCGGCCGAAGCGCGGATCCTCGCTGCGCCGGACGGTGAGAACACCCTGAGCACGGCATTTGTCGGCGACGAGATGTTCGAAGCGCATCCCGATTGCCCGTTGTGCTACGCCGAGTATCGGGTCAAAGCCGCGCCGGCCACCGGGATGATTGAAGAAGGCGACGTGCTGGACCTGGGGGATCGCGTGCTGCAAGTGCTGCACACGCCGGGGCATTCACCGGGCGGCATCAGCCTGTATGAGTCGGCGACGCAAACGTTGTTCAGCGGCGACATCATCTACGACGGGCCGCTGATCGAAGACGCCTACCATTCCAACCTCGACGACTACGCCCGCAGCCTGCAACGCTTGCACGCGCTACCGATCCGCACGGTGCATGGCGGGCATTTCGGCAGTTTTTCCGGGGAGCATTTGCGCACGATGATTGACGAGTGGCAGCGCTCACACGGCTGAAGCCTGCTGTACTCAACGCCAGGGAAAACAACAATAACCCTGCGAAGAACGACCATGAAAAGATCCGCCGTTCGTGCTGCCGTGCATCGTTTTATCAGCCGCCTGCTGGAACGTCAGGAAGACTTCGAGGACAGCGCCAGCCTGGCGCAATTGGGATTGGATAAAGAAGATATCGAGGAACTGATCTTCCATCTGGAAGACGAGTTTGGTTTGACGGCGTTTACGGCGGAAGAAGACCGGATGCTCAAGGACGCCAGGACGGCGGAGGATTTGAGTCGGTTTTTGCTGAGGATTGGGCGGCATTGACGTTAAGAGCGCCAAGATCGCAGCCTCCGGCAGCTCCTACAGGAACAAACGCAATCGCAGCAGCGGCACAACTCCCGGTAGGAGCTGCCGAAGGCTGCGATCTTTTCAGGCCTTGACGCGTGTTACCGGCGGCGCGGCTGGCGCCGACGCTGCTCGTCGTCAGTGCGAATAGGCACAGGTTGCAGAGGCGGTTCGATCAAACCGAGTGCGACACCCAAGTCGTGCAGCCAGTTTTGGATTTTCTCTTTCATGGTGCCCCCTTCAGGGTAGTGCCGAGTGGCCGGAATTCTGTAGCCACTTCGCACTGATAATAGTCCGAAGTCCTACGCAATGCTCGCCCAAGATCGCAATGATCTGTTACTGAATTGATCCGAATAGCTGACCGATAGTTCAAGCCAGTGCTTTCTCCTGCAACGGTGCCGCCGGATAGACCGTTTGCTGCTGTTCGATCCAGGCATTCAAGTTCGCCCCGAGCATGCCTTTGCGCCACATCAGCCACGTCGTTGCGCTGGCAAACGGCTCGGCCAACGGGTGCACTGCCACGCTTTCACGGCCCGGCAGGCTGGCGAGCATCGACTCCGACATCAGCGCTACGCCCGAGCCCGCAATCACGCAGGCGAGCATCCCCGGATAAGACTCGATCTCTATCGCCCGGCCCATGGCCGCGTGGTAATGAGCGAACCAGGCCTCCAGGCGCATCCGGTAGGAACAGCCCTGGCGAAACGTGAACACCGAGCGCCCTTCAACGTCCTGCGCGCTGAGGATGGGCGGGTGATCGGCCTCGCTGATCAGCACCAGCCGCTCGTCGCAAAACGGCACACCGTCGAGACCGGCCAGTTCCAGTGGACCGTCCACCAGCGCCGCATCGAGCCGCCCGGTGAGCAAGCCTTCAAGCAATTCGCCGCTGGGGCCGGACTGCACTTGCAGGTTCACCGCCGGATACGTGCGGTGATAACGCGCCAACAGCCCTGGGAGGTGGATAGCGGCCGTGCTGTACATGGTGCCGAGCACGAAGTCCCCCGCCGGTTGCCCGCCCTGCACCGCCGCACTGGCTTCGTCGTGCAGGGCAAACAGCTTGGCGGTGTAGTCCAGCAGGACTTTTCCCGCAGGCGATAACTGCAAACGCTGACGCTCACGCAGGAACAGTTCGACACCCAGTTGCTCTTCCAACTGTTTAAGCCGGGTCGACAGGTTCGACGGCACCCGATGCAGGCGTTCGGCAGCGCGGGTGATGGAACCCTCTTGCGCGACAGCCTGGAAAATCCGCAATTGGCTGAACTCCACACCTTTCTCCCAAGCAGAACAAGTTGCTCACTATTATTCATTTTTACAGAAAGTCAATCAGCCTTAGCCTGACGGTCATTGATCCTCTGCAGGAATTCAGACCATGCCCCCTCTGATTCGCTTAACCGCCAGCTTCATCGCTTTGATGATGGCCATGGGCATCGGGCGTTTCGCCCTGACGCCGCAACTGCCGCACCTGCTCAGCGAAGGGCAGATCGACCTGACCGCCGCCGGTCTGATTGCCGCAGCCAATTACCTGGGCTACTTCGTTGGCGCGGTGGACGCGATGTTCGCCCGGCACCATCACCATGTCCGGCTACGTTTGCTGGGTGGGTTGTGGCTGTGCGTGCTGTTGACCCTGGCATCGTTCTGGGCCAACGGTTTCTGGTCCCATCTGCTGCTGCGCTTCGGCACCGGCGTGGCCAGCGCCTGGGTGTTGGTGATGATTACCGCATTGAGTCAGCCACTGGCAGCGGCGGCCGGTCGTCCACGGCTTGGGGCGCTGGTATTTGCCGGACCGGGTCTGGGGATTTTTCTGACAGGGTTGTTGGCCTTGGGCTCACACCTGTTGGGGCAAACTTCCGCAACCTTGTGGCTGGTGTATGCCGCTGTAGCGCTGGTGATGCTGCTGGTCATCCTGCCGTTCTTGCCGCAATCGACTGCCGCAGTAACAGCACTGACCACTAATGCCTCAGGTAACCGGGGCATCGGCCGTTTAGGCGTGATCTACGGCTTGTATGGCTTGGGCTACATCATCCCGGCCACGTTCCTTTCGCAAATGGCCAACGCGCAGTTTCACGGGCAATGGATGGCGGATCTGTTCTGGCCGTTTTTCGGCCTGGCAGCGGCCATTGGCGTGGTGCTGGTGAGTCTGCGCCGGCACAACCCGAACGCCACGCGGTATTGGTTGGTCGCGACGTTGTGGATGCAAGCCGCCGGCGTGTTCGCCTGCTTGCTGGGCAGCGGCCCGGGCCTGGCGTTGGGCGTGATCCTCTGCGGCACGCCGTTCCTGGCCTGCATGCAACTGGTGATGCAACGCTCCCGGGAACTGGCGCCCCACGCCACCCAGCGCAACGCCGGGCTGCTGACCGCGTGCTTTGCCGTGGGTCAATTGGCCGGGCCGTTGCTCGCTGCGCTGAGCAGCCATTTCAGTGGCGGCTTGCAACCGGCGCTGGTGCTCGCCGGCAGCGGTTTGCTGGTCGCCGGCGGTTTGTTGCTGAGCCCGCTCAGTGCTGGCCGAGGGCTCTGCGCAAACGACGGCGCACCCACTGTTCGGCGCTGACAAAGGTGATGCCGAGCAACACCAGCACCGCGCCGACCACGAAGTTCAGGCTCAGGTCTTCGCCTAGCAACACCACGCCGAACGTGACGCCGAACAGCGGCGTCATAAACGAAAACACCGCCAGGTTTGCCGCCAGATAGCGGCGCAGCAGCCAGAACCAGGTCAGGTAACTGAAGAACGACACCACCAACCCCTGGAACAACACGCTGGCCACCGCGATGGTGGTCAGGCTGACGTGGGTCACCTGACCGCTAAGGACGGCGATCAGCAACAGGCCGACAAAACCGACCATCAGTTGATAGAACAGGGTCAGGGTCACCGGTGCTTCCGACAACCGCGAAGCACGCACCACCACAGTGGTTGCGCCCCATGAGGCGCCGGCCAGTACGCCCAAGGCATCGCCCATCAGCATGCGGTGGTCGAGGTTGTCCCAGGACACTCCGCCGGCAAACGCGATGGTGATGCCGACAAAAGCGAGAAAAATCCCCAGCCATTGCACCGGCCGTAAACGCTCGCTCGGCAATAGCCAATGAACGCCCAACGCAGTGAAGATCGGTGCGGTGTAGAGGAACACCGACATATGCGCCGCCGTGGTCAGTTGCAAGCCTTCGGAAATAAAGAAGAACTCCAGACCAAACAGCGCACCGGCCAGTAGTCCACCGCGCCACGTATGGCTCACCTGATCCCAACCGCCCTTCCAGCAGATCAGAAGTCCTACAAGCAAAGCGGAAATGCCCGAGCGCCCGGCGGCTTGCATGACCGGCGCAATGTCCGGTGCCGCCCACTTGATCATCACTTGCTGCACGCCCCAGATCAGGCACAACCCGAGCATCACTTGCAGGGCAAACCCATCGGCGCTACGCCGGGTGGCGCTCACCGGAACACCTCGACAACACAATTCATGGCAGTGACTCGACAGTAAAAGCAAAGCCCCCGACTCAAAATCGGGGGCAAAAAAACAGGCTGTCGATTATCAACCAGATGGCCAGGAAATGCGGCCTATAAGAGGTATATCGGTTAAAGACAAACCCTGTGGGAGCGGGCTTGCTCGCGAAAGCGTCGTATCAGTTAATAGAAATGTTGACTGAAACACCGCTTTCGCGAGCAAGCCCGCCCCCACCGGGTATTGCATCATCCTGCCGAGACTACCGCGACCGTCGGCCGACTTTGCTCGCGCCAGGCCAGGAGGGCATAAATCGCGCCGCCGAGGAAACACCCGGTGAACCAGGCAAAGTTGGCCATCGGTTGCAGCACCGGCGTGAAGGTAATCGCCACGCCCATCAGCGTTGCAGGAATCAGTGCCTTCACCGCCGTCCAGTTGACCCCGCCGCTGTAGTAATACTTACCGCTCGGGCCGTCATCGAACAGCGCATCGACATCGATCTGCTGCTTTTTGATCAGGTAGTAATCCACCAACAGAATCCCGAACAACGGCCCGATAAACGCGGCGAGCACATCGAGGGTGTAGTGGATCACTTCCGGGTTGTTGAACAGGTTCCACGGGGTGATGAAGATCGACGCCACCGCCGCGATCATGCCGCCGGCACGCCAGCTGATTTTGCTCGGGGCAACGTTGGCGAAATCGAACGCCGGGGACACGAAGTTGGCGACGATGTTGATGCCGATGGTCGCGGTCACGAAAGCAAACGCGCCGAGCAGCACCGCCACGCTGTTGTCGATGCGCGCCACCGTGGCAATCGGGTCATGGAGCATTTCACCGAACACCGGCAAGGTGCCGGAGACAATCACCACCGTCACCAGGGAGAACGCCAGAAAATTTACCGGCAAGCCCCAGAAATTGCCGCGACGCACGTCCGCCATGCTGCGGCAGTAACGACTGAAATCGCCGAAATTCAGGGTCGGGCCGGAAAAGTACGACACCACCAGCGCCGTCGCGACGATAACCTGTCCGAACGCTTCCCAGCCAGAGAGGGATTTTTCCGCGAGGGTGAAGCTGATGTTGCTCCAGCCGGCCTTCCAGACGATCCATCCGGCGAGCATGAACATCACACCATAAACCACGGGACCGGCCCAATCGATGAAACGTCGGATCGATTCCATGCCGGTCCAGAACACCAGCGCTTGAACGAACCACAAGCTGAGGAAACCGAACCAGCCGAGGTAGGACAAACCGGCAAAATGCGGTTCGGCGTAGGCCGCCATTGCAGGAAAAAACCGCAGCACCACGATGATCAGGGCACTGGAGGCCAGGTACGTCTGAATCCCGTACCAGGCGACGGCGATAAGGCCGCGAATGACTGCAGGAATATTCGCCCCGAACACGCCGAAGGCGAGCCGACAGATCACCGGATACGGCACCGCCGCTTGTTGGCTCGGTTTGGCCACCAGGTTGGCGATCAGTTGCACGATGCAGATCCCGCCGAGCAACGCGATCAACACCTGCCAACTGGCCAGCCCCAAGGCGAACAGGCTGGCGGCAAACACATAGCCGCCGACGCTGTGCACGTCGCTCATCCAGAAAGCGAAGATGTTGTACCAATTCCATTTCTGCGGCAGCGGCCCCAGGTCCTGGTTATACAGGCGGGGGCTGTAGCCGTTGGGCACTTGCTCGGTCATCGCGGGGGCTCCTCGTCAGTACCGGCCCACCACACTGCGTACGGGAGCCGACATCATTTGTATACGAGTTACTACGCAGAATGCGTGCCATAGGCGCAAAAGGTGTGACAGATCGGGCTGTCAGTGCTCAGCAGGCCCTGGTTTCAGAGCCTTGCGCAAAGGGATATTGCCCATGAACAGGGCATTCGCGCCTGCAAACGGTGCAGGCGGTACTGTATACAACTGTTCCAACACTACGCCTTGCGCGCAGCGAAATAACCCACAGTGCACGCGACTGCCGTGGCAAAGGTGCCCCAAGCCATGTCCATCAGCGCCAACGACGCCGACCACCCGTGCAGCGTCGCCCAGTTACTCAAGTCATACGTGCCGTAAGCCACCAATCCCAGCAACGCACCCAAACGGCAAGCGCGCTGCCAGGAGCTCGCGGGCAACACCACGAACACCACGCAACCGATGACATAAAGGAGATAGAACACCGCTGCCGGAGCCAGCAACGGTTGATCGAGCATCAACGATCCGAGCAGCGCCCGGTAAGTCGGCGCCATCAGCACGCCGAGCCAGAGGCCATCGAGCACTAGAAACGCCAGCAAGGTGCCGGCGTAGGCGAACAGCATTTTCTTCATGACACCCGACCTCAAGTGAACCCGCGTAGGAGCTGTCGCAGGCTGCGATCTTTTGACTTTTATAAGATCAAGGTCAAAAGATCGCAGTCTGCGGCAGCTCCTACATGGGCCTGCGCGAGGTCAGCTTAGTTCAATGCGATCCGCATGAATGACGATCTGGCCGTTCTTGTACAACGCGCCAATGGCCTTCTTGAAGTTGCCTTTACTGACGCCGAACATGCTGCTGATCAGGGTCGGATCGCTCTTGTCGCTGATTGGCAGCGTGCCGTTGTTGTCGCGCAACTTGGTGAGGATCTTCGAGTTCAGGCTGGTGGCCGCTTCTTCGCCGACCGGTTGCAGGCTCAGGCTGATCTTGCCGTCGGTGCGGACTTCTTTGATAAAGCCCTTCTCTTCTTTACCGGCGCGCATGAACTTGAAGATTTCGTTCTTGTGGATCAAGCCCCAATGCTTGTTGTTGATGATCGCCTTGAAGCCCATGTCGGTCGCTTCGGCCACCAGCAAATCAACTTCCTGGCCCGGGGTGTAATTGGCCGGGGTCTTGTCCAGGTAACGGTCCAAGCGAGCCGTCGCGGTGATGCGGCGGGTGTGCTTGTCGAGGTAGACGTGCACCACCACATATTCGCCGGCGGTCATCTGGCGTTTTTCTTCGGAGTACGGCAGCAACAGATCCTTCGGCAGACCCCAATCCAGGAACACGCCGATGCTGTTGACTTCAACGACTTTCAAACTGGCGAATTCACCGACCTGAACTTTCGGTGTTTCGGTAGTTGCGATGAGTTTGTCATCGCTGTCCAGATAGACAAATACGTTGAGCCAATCTTCATCTTCGCTGGGAATATCTTTAGGAATATAACGATTAGGCAGAAGGATTTCGCCGTCCGCACCACCGTCCAGATATAAACCGAAGTTAGTGTGTTTAACCACTTGCAAACTGTTGTAGCGCCCGACTAAAGCCATTTCCAATACCCTCATTGCGTGGGCGGCATTCTACCCGGTTTTACGGGCCGCGTTCGCCGGCCGGCCCGGTGGCGCGAGAAAATCCTCTGCACGCCTTAATTTTCCTGGGTTGATCGGTGGGCTCCTGGCCGCTCGTCAGACCGATTCAGCGCCCTTGGCCAGCATCCGTCGATGCAAAACAGTCCCTTGATCGCCCGCTCTTCTTATTTAAAACAGCAGCTTAGCCAACTATTTCGAACAATAAGTTGTGAATATTCGAGTGATGGCCCCGGTTATTTCAGGGGGATATTTACCAAGCAATTGTCAAGTATTTCCTGTACGATGCCTGGCCAAGTTAATTTTCTACAGGTTAATGGCCGCCATGCGTGTAAAAGCATCCAACAGCAAAGCAAAGCCAGCTCCAGCCGTTGAAACCAGCGAATCGATCAACAACCAGATTGCTGCGTTCCTCAAGTCCGGTGGCGAGATCCAGCAAATTGCCAAAGGCGTCAGCGGCCAGACATTCGGTCCGTCGAAGCAAATCACGCTCGGCAAAAAGTAACACCTGCTTTAACTGGTCCGTAAGCGCTTTGAGCTTCGAAGCGCTTGGACTGGAACCTCTCCCGCACCACCCAGCAAACCCCATCAAAATTCCAGAAATCGACGAACGGCCTTCGATGCCGAGCATTCGCCGGTATGCTTGCACACGTCTAGATTAAGCGTTTCAGCAGCCTTTCGATTACGGCTCCCTCGCTGGTCATGGAGTGACCCATGTTCAAACCCTCCTGTTTATTACTCGGCAGCCTTCTCCTGTCGTCCTCGATCGCCAACGCGCAAATCTTCCAGCGCGAATTGGGCGACTTCGACCTCAAACTCGGCACAACTCCCAGCCGCAGCATGGCCCAGGGGCTGGTCAAGCCCGCCAGCACCGGCTCATTCCATGGCGGCCTGGACTTGAGCCACGACAGCGGCTTCTACGTTGGCCAATGGTCACCGAGCGCAGGGCTCAGCCCAGGCAGCAATCTGGAAGTCGATTCCTACCTCGGTTTTAAACACCCCTTCGATAAAACCCTCGGCTACGAAGTCGGCATGATCCATTACAGCTATCCGAAAGTGGACACCCTCGACAGCCAGGAGCTGTTCGGTGGCCTGACCTTTCTCGGCAGCCGTTTCGGCGCCGCGTTCAGCAACGACCCGGATAAACAGAACAGCACCGTGTTCGCCGACCTGGGCGGCAATCAACCGTTCGGCATCGGGATCAGCATGAAGTACACCACCCACCAGCTCAATTCGCCGGTGTCGGTGGACGGTGGCTCCATCGGCAGTTTCAACGACTGGTCGCTGCAACTGTCCCGCGCGTTCATGGGCATCGACCTGGACCTGATCTACAGCGACTCAAACCTCAGCGGCAGCGACTGCACCGCCTACTCCGGGCACAACAGCCAGTGCGACGGGCTGGTCACGCTCAAGGCCGAACGCGCCTTTTATTGATCGGCTTGAACTGCCGGGCTTATCTTGCGCTCACATAGAGACCCCATCAAAGAAGCCAGGTCTTCGCAAGGACTCGCACCATGTCGCGCTGGTTGAAACGCATCGCCGTCCTCATCACCATCACCCTCGCCCTGGGCGCCTGCAGCCGTGTCGGGCTGGCGTATCGCAACCTCGACGTGATCATTCCGTGGACACTCAGCGACTACCTGGACATGAACGGCGAGCAAAAAGGCTGGTTCAACGAACGCCTCAAGGAACACCTGAGCTGGCACTGCACCACCCAACTGCCGGGCTACCTGGATTGGCTGGACCGCTTGCAGGCGATGGTCGAAACCAATCAGGTCACCGACGCGGCGCTCCAGGCCCGCACTGAGGAGGCCAAACAAGCCATTGCCCAGACCGCCAGGGAAATCACCCCGTCGGCCATCGAATTGTTGCAGGGGCTGAACGACCAGCAAGTGGCGGAAATGAACGATGCCTTCGCCAAAGACCAGCGCAAACGCCAGGACGAATACCTCAAGCCGTCCCTCGACCAGCAAATCAAGGAGCGTGGCGAGCGCATGGATAAACGCCTGAATGACTGGCTCGGCCCGCTCAGTACCACTCAACAGCAACGGGTGATGACATGGTCAACGGCCCTGGGCGACCAGAACCAGCAGTGGATCGCCAACCGCGCGCATTGGCAGAAGCAGTTCAGTGCGGCCGTTGCGCAGCGCCAGAGTGCAGAATTCCCACAGCGAATCGAGACACTTCTGGTCAATCGCGAGCGTTTATGGACGCCGGCTTACCGCGAGGCCTACGCCAACACCGAGGCTCAGGCCCGTGGGTTGCTGGTGGATTTGATAGCCGAAAGCACACCGGAACAGCGTCAGCGGTTGTTGAAGAAGATTGATGGGGTGAGGAAAGACTTCACTGATTTGAAGTGTCTGAAGGCGGTGCAGCGGGGGTAGAAGCAAGATCAAAAGATCGCAGCCTTCGGCAGCTCCTACAGGTGTACACAAAACACCGTAGGAGCTGCCGAAGGCTGCGATCTTTTTGCCGTCAGGCAATCTGCGCTTTGGACGCCACCTGATCAAACGTCCCTTCATCCAGCGCATCCGCCTGCTCGTCCAGCACCTGCCGCGGATGGTCATTACCCGGAATGCTGCTGTCGATCAGGCTCAACAGACTCGAGCCCCGCGCCGTCAAAATGTAATTGGAGCCATTGCCGCCCTGGTCCTCTGGCCGTGGCTCGATGTAGCCACGGGTCAGCAGCAGCTTTTCATATTCGCCGGCCACCGCTTTAAGGTGATCGAGGTTTTCAATCGGCTCGCCCGCCGCTGCTTTTGCGGCCGCGTATTGCTCGGCATAGGGCCGGGGCGTAAAGCTGTGGCCGGCACTGTTTTGCGCTTCATGCAGCAAGCGCTCAATCAAATCCCAGTTATAAGTCGTCATCCTGATTCAACCTCCAAGCCAGAGAGTGAGATGGCCTTCATAGGTTGTGACCGGCGTGGCGGACAGCCGTTCAGCCGAGGTGTCGGACAGCACCGACTGGCGGCATGTCGAAATCGGCACCGGTCGAACGACTAGGCTGTGTAAGACACCTCCCCGCTCCCCGCAGGAGAATTCATCATGCAAATTCAGAATCATCCGGTCGTCTCGCGAGAAGAATGGCTCGCAGCCCGTAAACAACACCTGGCCCACGAAAAAGCCTTCACCCAGGAACGCGACCGACTCAGCGCCGAACGCCGCGCCCTGCCCTGGGTGAAGATCGACAAGGACTACCGCTTCCAGAGCGAAAAAGGCGAACTGACACTGGCGGACCTGTTTGGCGGTCGCAGCCAACTGGTGATTTACCATTTCATGTTCGCCGCCGGTTGGGATGAAGGCTGCCCTGGTTGCTCGTTCCTGTCCGACCACATCGACGGCGCCAACCAGCACCTGGCCCACCATGACGTGGCCGTGGTGGCGGTTTCCCACGCGCCGCTCGCCGAATTCCAGGCTTTCAAGCGGCGCTTGGGCTGGAAATTCGACTGGATATCGTCAGACGGTTCCGATTTCAACTACGACTTTGGCGTTTCGGCCCGGGCCGAAGCCGTCGCCGCCGGAACGGCGACCTACAACTACGAAAAATCCGACGGCGCCGAGGAAGAACTCCCAGGCTTAAGCGTGTTTTATCGCAATGAAACCGGCGAAATTTTCCACACCTACTCCACCTATGCCCGGGGCCTGGACCTGCTGATTGGCGCCTACAACTACCTCGACCTCACGCCCAAGGGCCGCAATGAAGAGGAGATCATGGAATGGGTGAAACACCACGACAAATACGAAGACACGGCGTCGACCGGCTGCTGTCACGGGGGATAGCTCCGGGGGACCGAGGCGCAGCGGCCATTCGCGAGCAGGCTCGCTCCCACATTGGAATGCACTGCCCTGTGTGCGAGCTTGCTCGCGATGACGGACTAACATTCAACATCCATGGCGACTGAGATACCGCTATCGCGAGCAAGCTCGCACAAGTGATCAGGAATCCGGTGGCATCGGCTTCTTCACAAAATCCACAAACGCCCGCAACGCCGGAGCCATCTGCCGCTGATTCGGGTAGTACAGGTAAAAACCGGGAAAGGCCGGCGTCCACTCCGGCAGCAGATGCACCAGGCGCCCGGAAGTGATGTGCTCCCGAACCTGATGCTCAAACAGGTACGCAATCCCCGCGCCTTCAAGCGCCACACGGGTGAGCATCTCCGGTTCCGTGACCACCAGCGGACCCTTCACCGAAATCGCCAGCCGTTCGCCGGCACGCTCAAACTCCCAGCGATACAGACTGCCGTCCGTGGGCCAGCGATAAGACAGGCATTGATGCTCGCTCAAATCATGCGGCGTGTGCGGCGTGCCGAATTGCTCGATATACGCCGGTGAAGCCACGACCATCATTTCAAGAGGCCCGCTCAACTCCACGGCGATCATGTCCTGATCGAGGCTCTCACCCAGCCGGATGCCGACATCAAAACCACCCGCGACCATATCCACCGGACGCTCATCAGTCACGATGTCGAGACTCACGCCGGGATAAGTGTTCAGGAATGGCCCAATCAAAGGCGCAAGATAATGAACCGCCGCGACCCGTGGCGCATTGATGCGCAGTCGCCCACTGGGCGGCATGCCCGGCGTTTGCGTGACCCCGGCCAGCGCCGCATCCACCTCGTTGAGCGCCGGTTGCAGGCGCAGCAACAACCGCGCGCCGGCATCGCTTGGCGAAACACTGCGGGTGGTGCGGTTGAGAAGGCGCACATCCAGCCGCTCTTCCAGTTGGCGGATGGTCTGGCTCAACGCCGACGCCGACATCCCCAAATGAGCCGCCGCCCGCACGAAACTGCCGTGCTCGACCACCGCGACAAAGGCCCGAAGCTGGGCGTATTCACTGCCTCGCATTATGTATGGGTTCCTTAATAAGTCGTCTGGATACTAACGCATTATCAAAGCAATCCACGTTCCCGATGGTCTGAACACTTGAAAGAACTGACGCCGATGTGGCTGTAAAAGGCTGAACTTTTCACGGGGCTGAGCCCTCACCGAATAACCCGCCTTAACCGGAACTGAGGCCTGCCCATGAAAACCTTACTCAAGCTGACCCTCGCCACCACCCTCGCCTGCGCCCTGCCCGTCTGGGCTTGCACGCCCGAAGAAGCCACCGCCAAGCGCGAACAACTGGCCCAGGAAGTAGCCAAGCTCACCGAGCAAAACCCGAAGAAGGCCAAGGAGATTAACGATGAATTGCAGAAGATGGATCTGGGCACCGCCAGCGCTGATCTGCCGGACAAGTGCCAGTTGATTGATCAGCGATTGAAGGAGTTGGAGGTGGCGGATAAGAAGGCCGAGGGTTAAAAGCAAGATCAAGAGATCGCAGCCTTCGGCAGCTCCTACGCAGGTATTCGCGCACCCCCCCGCAGGAGCGGCCGAAGGCTGCGATCTTTTGACTTTTGGACGGTCAGCCCACGTCGGAAATCCGCTCAATCGCCTTGAGCAATTCACGATTGTCCCCACCCAGCGCAACGGTCGCCCGGGCCGCTGCATCGAGCAGCAAGCCGCAAGCTGTCGAGACTTTTTCCTGATTGAATCGCTCGGCGGGGCCGGACAGGGTCAGCGCCCCGGTCAATTCAAACGCCGCGTTAAACACCGGCACCGAGACTGACGCCGTCTCCGGATCTCGTTCACCAAAGGAAGAGGCCCAAAACTGCTCGCGAATCGCAGCCAGGCTCGGGTCGGACACAGCACCAAACGCCCGTAGGACTTTTCCCGACGCCCCGGCGTTAAGGGGAAACCGCGCACCTTCATGCAGGGAAACGCGCACTGCACGTTTGGGCTCGACCCGGAACAACACCACGCGGCTGTCGTTTTCCCTGACGTAAAACGAGGACGTTTCGCCGCTCGCGTCCGACAAGGCTTCCAGCAGCGGATAGATCACATCCCGCAGACGGAACGAAGTCTGATAAACCTGAGCCAGGCGCAAAGGCTCCGGCCCGACAGCGTATTGGCCATCGCCCAGGCGCCGAATGAAACCGGCCCGTTCAAGGGAGCTCATCAAGCGCAGGATGGTGCTTTTATACAGCCCGGTGCGCCGGGCAATTTCCGCCAGTGGCAGGCTGTTGCTGCCGACATCGAACGCCGAGAGGATCGCAAAGGCACGATCCACGGCCGCCACGCCGCCCTCGGCCGCAGGTGCCGAAGGCTCATCTTCCAGGGGTGATTGATTGCTCATGTTCGCTCGTGACAAAACTTCAGGACGGCGCCAGCACCGGGCTGCGCAGCGGCTACCTTAACCGTTGATCGAAGCGGCGACCACCCTGAGCACCCGTTCAGGCCGGCGACCTGATAACCCCTGCCCCGTGCAGCGCGGCGATATCGGCCCCCGTGTAACCCAACTCGGCCAGCAATTCATCGGAATGACTGCCCAACGCCGGCACATTCAGCCGCGTGCCGAAGCGCTGACCATCCATTTCAAACGGCAGCATCGGCACCGTCACCGATTGGCCGTCGGCCAGGGTTATCCGCGCCATGCCGCCGGACTCGTTCAGGTGTTTGTCGTCGAACAGGTCCTGGGGCCGCTGGATCGGTGAAAACGGCAGGCCAGCCTTTTCGCACAAGGTCATCACCTCGACTTTGCTCATGCGCGCCAGGCACTCGCGAACTTACGGCAAGATCAACTTGCGCGCCGCGACCCGCTGATTATTAGTGCTCAACAGCGGATCGCCCGCGAATGCGTCAAAGCCAAATACCTCGCAAAAACACTTCCACTGGCTGTCACTGACCACCCCAAGGAAGACCTGTTCTTCGCCCGCGCAACTGAACACATCGTAGATCGCCCAGGCCGACACACGACTCGGCATCGGTGCCGCCGGCGTGCCGGTGACCACGTTTTGCATCATGTGCTGGGCCACCAGGAACGCCGAGTTTTCGAACAATCCGGTCTGTACGAACTGGCCCTGGGCACTTTGGCTGCGCTGCAACAACGCCGCGAGAATCGAAATGGCGCTGAACATCCCGCCCATCACATCGTTGACCGACGCCCCCGCCCGCAGCGGCTGGCCGACCGGGCCGGTCATATAGGCCAGGCCGGTCATCATCTGCACCACTTCGTCCAGCGCCGTGCGATGTTCGTAAGGCCCCGGCAGGAACCCTTTCATGGAGCTGTAAATAATGTCGGGCTTGATCGCCTTGACGTCGTCATAACCCAGGCCAAGCTTTTCCATGGTGCCGGGGCGAAAGTTTTCGGTGACCACATCTGCGGTGGCGATCAGTTTCTTCACCGCCGTCATGCCTTCGGGGGTTTTCAGATCCACCGCGAAGCTTTTCTTGTTGCGGTTGTAGGTGGTCCAGTAACCAGCGCCGGAGCCCAGCAAGCGTCGGGTGTTATCACCTTGGGGGGTCGGCTCGACCTTGATCACCTCGGCGCCCAGGTCCGCCAGTACCAGACCGCAGCTCGGGCCCATGACCATGTGCACGAACTCGATGACCCGGATTCCGGCCAGTGGCAAAGGCTTTTGTGGTGGACTGAGGCTCATCGTCATACCGCCTTCTTTGCATAGTGAAAATTCTTGCCGACCCCGGCATCAGGGATGAAACCGTACAGCGGCTCGCCCGGCAGCCCCTGGCGTAGCCACTCGCGAGCGGCCACCAGCCGATCGATGTTGATACCGGTGCGCAGGCCCATGGATTCGAGCAGGTAAACCAGGTCTTCGGTAACGATGTTGCCCGACGCACCCGGCGCATAAGGACAGCCGCCGATACCGCCCTGAGAGGCGTCGATGGTGGTCACCCCGGCCTCCAGCGCCGCCAGCACATTGGCCAGGCCCTGGCCGCGGGTGTTGTGGAAATGCGCGCTGCCAGCAACGCCCGGCAACTCTTGGCGCAACCGGGTGAACAAGCGCCGGACTTGCACCGGATTGGCGTAGCCGACGGTGTCGGCCAGGCCCACTTCATCCACGCCCAACTCAGCCATGATCGTGGCCAGGCGCAGGGTGTCGTCATCCGGTACTTCGCCCTGGATCGTGCAACCAAACACCGTGGACAACCCGGCCTCAATTGCGATGTGCGGGTATTGCTCGTTGCGCAACGCAACAACGGCACGAACCTCTTGATAGACCTCGACGTGGGTCTTGCGGATGTTGGCCAGGGAATGGGGTTCACTCACCGAAATCGGCATTGTGATTTTCTGCACGCCGGCCTTGAACGCTGCTTCGGCCCCCTTGAGATTGGGCACCAGCGCGGTGACAAACAGATTTGGCAAGGTCCGCGCATACGCCACCAACTGCGCCGCATCAGCCATTTGCGGCAGCAACTTGGGTGAGACGAAAGACCCCACTTCAATTTCTCGCACCCCGGCATACACCAGGGCGGCGATCCATTTCAGCTTCAGTTCGGTCGGCATGGTGGCGGCAACACTTTGCAGCCCGTCGCGAGGCCCGACTTCGCTCACCAGAATATCGATTTCGTTCGAATGACCCATTACCAGCCCTCCTGAAACGCTACGAAACTCCCGTATTTTCGGGCACCTCGCAAGACGTTCTATCTGACAGAATATTGTTCTGTTTTTAGTATCTGTCGAGTTTCGACGACTTGTCAACGAACGGACAAAAACTTGACAGCACAAAAATTTGATCGGAAAGTTGTTCCATCAAAAGGAATGATGTTCTATCTAACAGAACGATAGAAATGACCGAGCGCTGCTTTCGCCCGCCGTCACACCCGGACAAAACCTATAAAAACGAGGGAAACCATGCTGACCCTACTCAGCTATTCGATGATCACGTGCTTCATGTACCTGGTCATGAGCAAACGCCTGTCGCCGCTGGTTGCACTGTTGCTGGTGCCGGTGGCTTTCGCCTGCCTGGGCGGATTCGCAACGACACTCGGGCCGATGATGTTCGACGGCCTGAAGATGCTGGCCCCGACCGGGGTGATGCTGACCTTTGCGATTTTGTATTTCTGCATGATGACCGACGCCGGGTTGTTCAACCCGCTGGTCAAACTGATCCTCAAAGCGGTGAAAGGCGACCCGCAGAAGATTGTGCTGGGCACTGCGATTCTGGGGATTTGCGTCGGCCTGGACGGCGACGGCGCCACCACTTACATCATCACCTGTGCCGCGCTGTTGCCGTTGTACCGGCGCACCGGCGTGCGTTTGCAAGTCATGGCCACCGTGTTGCTGCTGGCCATCGGCGTGATGAACATTCTGCCGTGGGCCGGACCGTTTTCCCGGGCGGCCAGCGCCATGCACGTGGACATCACCGAGCTGTTCGTGGCGATGCTGCCGTTGATGGCGTTCGGGCTGGTCTGGGTAATTTTCGTCGCGCTGTACCTGGGGCGACGGGAGCGGCGGCGGCTTGGCGTGGTGCAGCTCAACGGCAATGAAGGCCTGGAGCATTTCACCGAGTTTCGTCTGAACGACTGGCGCTTCCTGTTCAACGCGACGCTGACCATCGCCCTGATCGCATTGATGATGCTCGCCGTGATGCCGCCCGCCGTGTTGTTCATGCTCGCCTTCGGCATCGGCCTGGTGGTGAATTTCCCGAATCTCAAAGACCAAAAAGCGGTGATCGCCCGCCACGCCGACAACGTCATGGCCGTGACGTTGCTGATCTTTGCCGCCGGTATCTTCGTCGGGATCATGGCCGGCACCGGCATGACCAAAGCCATTTCCGACAGCCTGATCAACATCATTCCGCAATGGGCTGGCGGCTGGATGTCGCTCATTACCGCCGTCATCAGCATGCCGTTCACCTATGTACTGACCAACGACGCGTTTTATTTCGGCGTGCTGCCGATCCTCGCCGAAACCGCCAGCCACTACGGCATCAGCGGCAAGGAAATGGCCATCGCCAGCCTGATCGGCCAACCGGTGCACCTGCTCAGCCCATTGGTAGCGTCCACCTATTTGCTGTGCGGGTTGCTGGATCTGGATTATGGGGATAACCAGCGCATGACTTTGAAATGGACCATCGGCACGGTGGGGGTGATGTTGCTGGCGGCCATCGCATTGGGCTCGATTGCGGTTGTCAGGTAACGCTTGAAAGATCGCAGCCTTCGGCAGCTCCTACAGGGATCGCGTTTCACTGACAAACGCTGGACGTAAAAAAACCCGGACACTGTCCGGGTTCTTTATTGGAGTGCAATCACTCAGGTCCAACACACCCTTGCCACAGTCTTGCGGTCGTTAAGGCGCGTTATTCAGCAGCCGGCGCTTCCGGCTTGCGGCGCTTGAGCGGCGCCATGCCGTCCTTGCTGACCAGCGACAGAGCGTCGGTCTTCGGGCGGTTGGCGATTTTGCGCTTGGTCGGTGCCTTGGCGCCGGTTTTCTTCTTGTCGCCTTTGGCGTCGACTTTTTTCTTCTTCACGCCAACGGCTTTGCCCGAGGCCTTGACCTTTTTCGGTCCGCCGTAGGTGCCTTTGACTTCCTTGATGGTGCGGCGCTCGAAGCTCTGCTTGAGGTAGCGCTCGACGCTCGACATCAGGTTCCAGTCGCCGTGGCAGATCAGCGAGATGGCCAGGCCATCGTTGCCGGCACGCCCGGTACGGCCGATACGGTGAACGTATTCGTCGCCGCTGCGCGGCATGTCGAAGTTGATCACCAGGTCCAGGCCTTCCACGTCGAGGCCGCGGGCGGCAACGTCGGTGGCCACCAGGATCTTCACGCCGCCCTGCTTCAGACGATCGATCGCCAGTTTGCGATCCTTCTGGTCCTTGTCACCGTGCAGCACGAACGCTTTGTATTCCTGCGCCACCAGACGGCCGTAGATACGGTCGGCCATGGCCCGGGTGTTGGTGAACACGATGGCCTTCTGGTAGGTCTCGTTGGCCAGCAGCCAGTTCACGATCTGTTCTTTGTGCTGGTTGTGGTCAGCGGTGATGATCTGCTGACGCGTCGTGGCGTTCAGGTCGCTGACGTTGTTGAGCTGCAAGTGCTCAGGGTTGTTCAGGACTTTGGCGACCATCTCGCGCAGGCCCGAACCACCGGTAGTCGCGGAGAACAGCATGGTCTGCTGGCGGTTGGTGCACTCTGCCACCAGACGCTGCACGTCTTCGGCAAACCCCATGTCGAGCATGCGGTCGGCTTCGTCGAGGACCAGCACTTCGACTTCTTTCAAGTCGAGGTTGCCGGCGTTCAGTTGCTCGATCATCCGGCCCGGCGTACCGATCAGGATGTCCGGCACTTTGCGCAGCATGGCGGCCTGGACCTTGAAGTCTTCACCGCCGGTGATCAGGCCGGATTTGATGAACGTGTACTGGGCGAAGCGCTCGACTTCCTTGATGGTCTGCTGGGCCAACTCGCGGGTTGGCAGCAGGATCAGGGTCTTGATGCTGACGCGGACTTTTGCCGGGCCGATCAGACGGTTGAGGATCGGCAAAACGAAAGCAGCGGTTTTGCCGCTGCCGGTTTGCGCCGTCACCCGCAGGTCACGCCCTTGGAGCGCCAGCGGAATAGCCGCTGCTTGCACTGGCGTTGGCTCGACAAATTTAAGCTCGGCCACGGCTTTGAGCAGGCGTTCGTGCAGGGCGAATTGGGAAAACACGGGTGCTACCTCGAAGAAATACAAAAAAACAGCTGCATAGGGTAACGGTTTCGAGCGCCGAGGCCGAGTTTCTTTATGCAATCGACAGTAAACAGTGGCTTTTTTGTTGCCTGATTTGTCTCCAAACGTCATCCGTAACGTCTTAAATGCTCTAATCGCCCCGTCGCAACCCACAGAAGAACCGTTTTCGCCCATGGATATCAAACAGCTCTGGCTCAATGCCCAAGACCTTTGGGGCGCCCTCGACCAGCACCCGCTCCTGCATTCCAGCCTGGCGCTGGTCCTGCTACTGGTGGTGGCGCTGGTCCTCGGACGAGTGGCGCGCTACCTCATTCTGCACGCAACCAAAATGCTCGGCCGCCAACCGGCGCTGCACTGGGTCAACGACTTGCGGCACAACAAGGTCTTTCATCGGCTGGCGCAGATGACGCCGTCGCTGGTGATCCAATTCGGCCTCTACCTGGTGCCGGAGTTGAGCAAGACCAGCCGGATCTTCCTCGGCAACGTCGCCCTGTCATTCACCATTCTGTTCCTGCTGCTGGCGGCCAGTGCGCTGCTCAGCGCCCTGCTGGACATCTACGCCCGCACCGAACACGCCCGTACCCGCTCGATCAAAGGCTACGTGCAACTGACGAAAATGGTCTTGTACGTGCTCGGCGCCATCATCATCGTCGCCACGTTGATCGACCGTTCGCCGCTGTTGCTGCTTTCGGGTCTGGGCGCGATGTCGGCGGTGATTCTGTTGGTCTACAAGGACACCCTGCTGTCGTTCGTCGCCAGCGTGCAACTGACCAGCAACGACATGTTGCGGGTCGGCGACTGGATCGAGATGCCGCAGGTCGGCGCTGATGGTGACGTGGTGGACATCACGCTGCACACGGTCAAGGTGCAGAATTTCGACAAGACGATTGTGTCGATTCCGACCTGGCGCCTGATGTCCGAGTCGTTCAAGAACTGGCGCGGCATGCAGCAATCCGGTGGGCGACGGATCAAGCGCAGCCTGTTCATCGATGCCAGCGGCGTGCGGTTTGTGCGCGATGACGAAGAGTCGAAACTGGCCCAGGTGCACCTGCTGACCGATTACATCAGCCGCAAACAGGCCGAACTCAAGGCCTGGAACGAAGCCCAGGGCAATGTTGCGGCGATGTCGGCCAACCGTCGGCGCATGACCAATATCGGGACTTTCCGCGCCTACGCGTTGGCGTATCTGAAAAGCCACCCGGAAATCCAGCCAAACATGACCTGCATGGTCCGCCAGATGCAGACCACCGCCCAAGGCATCCCGCTGGAAATCTACTGCTTCACCCGCACCACGGCGTGGGCCGATTACGAGCGGATTCAGGGCGATATCTTCGATTACCTGCTGGCGGTGTTGCCGGAGTTTGGCTTGAGCCTTTACCAGCAGCCGAGTGGCGGGGATTTGCGCGCCGGGCTGCTGCCGGCGGTGCTCGGCGCCAGCCACATCCCCGAGCCCGAAAAACACATCATGTAACCCCCCGTAGGAGCTGCCGCAGGCTGCGATCTTTTGATCTTGATCTTAAAAAAAGCAAGATCAAAAGATCGCAGCCTTCGGCAGCTCCTACGCAGGTTTCGCCTGTTGTTTGATACCCAACCGACTGATCCAGACCGCCAGCAAAATCACCGACCCACCGAGCAACAGCCGCCCCAACTCTTCATGCTGATTCCAGATCAGCAAATTGATCAGCAACCCCACGGGCACGTGCAGGTTGTTCATCACCGCCAGCGTCCCGCCATTGACCAGGCACGCGCCTTTGTTCCACCAGTACAGCCCCAACGCCGTGGAAACCAGGCCGAGGAACACCAGCACGCCCCATTGCAGCGGCGCTTCGGGCAGAAAGTTGTGTTTGCCGAACAGCAAAAACGCCGGCAACGCCACCGCCAATGCACCGAGATAGAAGTAGCCGAAGCGCCGGTAATGCGGCAGATCGCTCGGATGGCGGGCCACCAGATGCTTATAAAGCACCTGCCCGGCGGCGTAGGTGAAGTTGGCCAGTTGCAGCAGCAGGAAGCCCATGAAGAAGTCCGGGTTGATCCGGTCGTAGCGAATCACCACAGCCCCCAGCACCGCCACCAATGCCGCGATCAAGGCCCAGGGATTGAAACGCCGGTTCAGCGCATCCTCGATCAGCGTCACGTGCAGCGGCGTGAGGATGGTGAACAGCAAAACCTCCGGCACGGTCAGCACCCGGAAGCTCAGGTACAGGCAGACGTACGTCACGCCGAACTGCAACGCGCCGATCAGCAGCATGCCGCGCATGAATGCAGGTTCAACCGAGCGCCAGCGGGTCAACGGGATAAACACCAGCCCGGCCAGCAACACCCGCACCAGCACCGCAAAGTAGCTGTCGACATGACCGGCCAGGTATTCACCGATCAAACTGAAGGAAAACGCCTGGATCAGCGTGACAAAAAGTAGATAGCCCATGCTCGCCTCGTTTCGAATGGCGGCGACGATAGCGGGTTTTGCCCTTCACTGCGAACCCTCAGCCAACCCACGCCCCGTAGGAGCTGTCGAGTGGAACGAGGCTGCGATCTGTTAAAGATCAAAAGATCGCAGCCTCGTTCCACTCGACAGCTCCTACGGGGGATTGCGTGAACCAGAGAAATTCCGGGCAAAAAAAAGCCCGATCTCGCTAAAGCGTTCAATCGGGCTACACACTCAGGAGCAACAAGTGCAAAGGGAGGTTCGATGCGCGTACAGGCTTGAAGGGTTGCGCCAGGTCACTAGACCATCTGGTGATTATCTGGCGATTAACGGATCAGGCGACTTGGGAGAGCTTGGCGTTGGCCTGGTTCAGGCCCTTCTCCTGGAAGTCACCGCCCAGGTTCATGCCCTCCGCGTGAATAAAGGTCACGTCGTGGATACCGATGAAGCCCATGACCTGACGCAGGTACGGTTCCTGGTGATCCGCCGGGCCACCGGCATAGATCCCGCCGCGAGCGGTCAGCACGTAAGCACGCTTGCCACTGAGCAGGCCTTGGGGGCCGGTGTCGGTGTACTTGAAGGTCACGCCGGCACGCAGCACGTGGTCGAGCCAGGCTTTAAGGGTGCTCGGGATTGCGAAGTTGTACATCGGCGCAGCCATGACCAACACATCAGCGGCCAGCAGTTCGTCGGTCAACTGATTGGAGCGGTCCAGGGAAGCCTGTTCGATGTCGTTGCGTTGTTCGGCCGGTTTCATCCAGCCGCCGAGCAGGTTGATATCCAGGTGCGGCACCGGATTGATGGCCAAGTCACGGATGGTGATCGTGTCCGCCGGGTGTGCAGTCTTCCATTGGCTGATGAAGGTCTGGGTCAACTGGCGGGAAACCGAGTCTTGCTGACGGGCGCTGCTTTCGATGATCAGAACGCGTGACATGGGATGTAGGCTCCATCTGAGAATGCTGTAAGGCGATGGAGTGGAGATTAAACAGAGTCATATCGATGAAAAAGCGCAAATAACTGCTATAACGCATCGATAAATTCGTTTATAAGCTGAGCACACCCTGTACCTGTAGGAGCGAGGCTTGCCCGCGAAGGGGTCGTTTCATTCAACATCGGCGTCGACTGGTGCACCGCCTTCGCAGGCAAGCCTCACTCCTACAGGGTTCCAACTCATTTAGGCGTGCAGGTCAGGTCGATACGCATCTTGATAATGGTGCGGGTGAACTTGGCCGTGGCATAGCTGTGTTTGCCGGCGGGCACGTCGACCCTGCGGGTACGCGGCGCCTCGGGGCCATTGTTGAAGACGACCTTGCAGCTCGCATCGGTGGTGCCGTAGTTGTTGACCTGAATGGAGGCGATGTCGTTGTCCGTGTCGGACGCGTTGTAGTCAATGCTCAAGCCGTTCAGGGTTTTCTGGACATCGATCGGATAGGCAAACGCCGTCAGCGGCAACATCGCGAGCAGCACACAACAGAATTTTTTCATTCGGCAGTCTCCAATAAGGACTGCCAGCTTAGGACAAGAGGAGCTCATCATGAAAGCGCCCCGCGTGACCCTTGATCAATGGCGAACGTTACAAGCCGTGGTCGATCACGGTGGTTTCGCCCAGGCCGCCGAAGCGCTGCACCGCTCGCAATCGTCGGTCAGCTACACCGTGGCGCGCATGCAGGACCAACTCGGCGTGCCGCTGCTGCGCATCGACGGGCGTAAAGCCGTGCTCACCGAGGCCGGCGGCGTATTGCTGCGCCGCTCCCGGCAACTGGTGAAACAGGCCAGCCAACTGGAAGACCTGGCCCATCACATGGAGCAAGGCTGGGAAGCGGAAGTGCGACTGGTGGTCGATGCCGCTTACCCGAGCGCCCGCCTCGTGCGCGCCTTGACCGCGTTCATGCCGCAAAGCCGTGGCTGCCGCGTGCGCTTGCGTGAAGAAGTGTTGTCGGGGGTGGAAGAAGTCCTGCTCGAAGGCGTGGCCGATCTGGCCATCACCGGTTTCAGCATTCCCGGCTACCTTGGCGCGGAATTGAGCGACGTCGAATTCGTCGCCGTCGCCCACCCCGAACACCCGCTGCATCGCCTGAACCGCGAACTGAATTTCCAGGACCTGGAAACCCAGATGCAAGTGGTGATCCGCGACTCCGGCCGCCAGCAGCCACGGGACGTCGGCTGGCTCGGCGCCGAACAGCGCTGGACCGTCGGCAGCTTGGCCACCGCCGCCACATTCGTCAGCAGCGGGTTGGGTTTCGCCTGGTTGCCCCGGCACATGATCGAACGGGAATTGAAGGAAGGCACGCTCAAGCTGCTACCGTTGGACCAGGGCGGCAGCCGCAACCCGAGCTTCTATTTGTATTCGAACAAGGACAAACCCCTGGGCCCGGCGACGCAAATCCTCATCGAACTGCTGCGCACCTTTGACACCGCGCCGCTGGATGCGCCCTTCGCCGCCCCTGAACAAGCCTGATAAGGAGTGTCTGCATGGCCTATTTCGAACATGAAGGTTGCAACCTGCACTATGAGGAATATGGTCACGGCACTCCGTTGCTGCTGGTCCACGGGCTGGGCTCCAGCACCCTGGACTGGGAAATGCAGATCCCGGCACTGGCCGCGCGCTACCGGGTGATCGTCCCGGATGTGCGCGGCCACGGGCGCTCGGACAAACCTCGCGAGCGATACAGCATCGCCGGGTTCAGCGCCGACCTGATCGCCCTGATGGAACACCTGAACCTCGGCCCGACCCATTACGTGGGCCTGTCCATGGGCGGCATGATCGGTTTCCAACTGGCCACGGATCAGCCGCACCTGCTCAAGAGCCTGTGCATCGTCAACAGCGCCCCCGAGGTCAAGTTGCGCAGCCGCGACGATTACTGGCAGTGGTTCAAGCGCTGGAGCCTGATGCGCGTGCTCAGCCTGCGCACCATCGGCCAGGCCTTGGGCGGCAAGCTGTTCCCGAAACCCGAGCAGGCCGATTTGCGACAAAAAATGGCCGAGCGCTGGGCAAAAAACGACAAACATGCTTATCTCGCCAGCTTCGATGCGATCGTTGGCTGGGGGGTTCAGGAACGACTTTCCAGGGTCACCTGTCCAACCCTCATCATCAGCGCCGACCGTGACTACACCCCGGTGGCGCTGAAAGAAACCTATGTAAAACTGCTGCCCGATGCGCGGCTGGTGGTGATCGCCGATTCGCGCCACGCCACCCCGCTGGATCAACCCGAACGCTTTAACCAAACCCTGCTCGAGTTTCTCACCGCAGTCGACACCACCACACTCAGGATCACTGACCCATGCTGAAAAAAATCGCCCTCGTCGCCGGCTCCGTGCTGTTTGCCGCCAACCTGATGGCCGCGACACCCGCCAAGGCGCCACACGTTGAGTTGGTCACCACCAACGGCACCATCGAAATCGAACTGGACCCGGTCAAGGCGCCGATCAGTACCAAGAACTTTCTGGATTACGTGAACAGCGGTTTCTACAACAACACGATTTTCCACCGTGTGATCCCGGGTTTCATGATCCAGGGCGGTGGTTTCACCCAGCAAATGCAGCAAAAAGAAACCAAGGCACCGATCAAGAACGAGTCCAAGAACGGTTTGCATAACGTCCGTGGCACGCTGTCCATGGCCCGCACGTCCGATCCGGATTCGGCCACCAGCCAGTTCTTCGTCAACGTCAAGGACAACGACTTCCTCGACCAGGGCGATGGCTACGCGGTGTTCGGCAAAGTGGTCAAAGGCATGGACGTAGTGGACGTGATCGTCAACTCCCAGACCACCACCAAAAGCGGCATGAAAGATGTGCCGGCCGATCCTGTGTTCATCAAGTCGGCCAAAGTCATCGACTAAGTTCCACCGGATGTCTTGAGCGGCTGTCGCCTGGCGGCGCCGCTCACACTGTTCAAAGGAGAGCCCCAGCGCGGGCGGAGAACCCATGCTTTATCGCCGTTTTGAAAAACTGATCGATATCTTCCGCGATGCACCGACGGCGGCCCCGCCGGATCGGGTTCTCCCCTTCTATACCTATTACTTGAAGCAGGTCTGGCCGAGTTTCGCCGCCCTGCTGGTGGTCGGCCTGTTTGCCTCGTTGATCGAAGTCGCGCTGTTCAACTATTTGAGCCGCATCATCGACCTGGCGCAGGGCACGCCCAACCCCGATTTTTTCAAGGACCACGCGCTCGAACTGACCTGGATGGTGGTGGTGACGCTGGTCCTGCGGCCGATTTTCTTCGGCCTGCACGACCTGCTGGTGCACCAGACGCTGACCCCGGGCATGACCAGCCTGATCCTCTGGCAGAACCACCGCTACGTACTCAAACAGAGCCTGAATTTCTTCCAGAACGACTTCGCCGGACGTATCGCCCAGCGCATCATGCAAACCGGCAACGCCCTGCGCGACTCTGCCGTGCAAGCGGTGGACGCCCTCTGGCATGTGCTGATCTACGCGATCAGCGCGCTGGTGCTGTTTGCCGAAGCCGACTGGCGCCTGATGATCCCGCTGATCACCTGGATCGCCGGTTTCATCGGCGCACTCTATTACTTCGTGCCACGGGTCAAGGATCGCTCGGTGCAGTCCTCCGATGCGCGCTCCAAACTCATGGGGCGGATCGTCGACGGCTACACCAACATCACCACCCTCAAACTGTTCGCCCACACCAATTACGAACAGCAGTACGCCAAGGAAGCCATCAAGGAGCAGACCGAAAAAGCCCAGATGGCTGGCCGCGTAGTCACCAGCATGGACGTGGCCATCACCAGCATGAACGGCCTGCTGATCGTCGGCACCACCGGCCTGGCGTTGTGGTTGTGGTCGCAGTCGCTGATTTCCGTGGGCGCGATTGCCCTGGCCACGGGCTTGGTGATCCGCATCGTCAACATGTCCGGCTGGATCATGTGGGTGGTCACCGGCATTTTCGAAAACATCGGCATGGTCCAGGACGGTTTGCAGACCATCGCCCAACCGGTCAGCGTCACCGACCGCGAGCAGGCCAAACCGCTGGCGGTGGCCCGTGGCGAGGTGCGTTTCGAGCAGGTGGATTTCCACTACGGCAAGAAGAAAGGCATCATCGGCGGCCTCAACCTCAACATCAAACCCGGTGAGAAAATCGGCCTGATCGGCCCGTCCGGCGCGGGCAAATCGACCTTGGTCAACCTGCTGCTGCGGCTCTACGACGTCGAGGGCGGGCGCATCCTCATCGATGGCCAGAACATCGCCGAAGTCGGCCAGGAAAGCCTGCGCGAACGCATCGGCATGATCACCCAGGACACCTCGCTGCTGCACCGTTCGATTCGCGACAACCTGCTTTACGGCCGACCCGACGCCACCGACGCCGAACTCTGGGAAGCGGTGCACAAGGCCCGGGCCGACGAGTTCATCCCGTTGCTCTCGGACGCCGAAGGTCGCAGCGGTTTCGATGCCCACGTGGGCGAGCGCGGGGTGAAACTTTCCGGCGGCCAGCGCCAGCGGATCGCCATCGCCCGGGTGCTGCTCAAGGACGCGCCGATCCTGATCATGGACGAGGCGACCTCGGCGCTGGACTCGGAAGTCGAAGCGGCGATCCAGGAAAGCCTGGAAACCCTGATGCAGGGCAAAACCGTGATCGCCATCGCCCACCGGCTCTCGACCATTGCCCGCATGGACCGCTTGGTGGTGCTGGAAAACGGCAAGATCGCCGAAACCGGCACCCATGCCGAGCTGCTGGCCCACGGCGGCTTGTATGCGCGGTTGTGGGCCCATCAGACGGGTGGGTTTGTCGGGATTGATTGAATCGAACGAACAACACCGAACCTGTGGGAGCGGGCTTGCTCGCGAAAGCGGTATATCAGGCAACATTGATATCGATTGACCCACCGCTTTCGCGAGCAAGCCCGCTCCCACATTGGAACTACGACACACAAAAAACCGCCACAACCCGCCAACCACGGGCCCTGGCGGTTTTTTCATGTCCACTGGCATTGCGCCAAAACCCTGCTGTACTCAGCCAAGGTTCTGGAGATGAACCTGTCGTAAATTCGCAGGATGCATAACGCACTAAAGTCTCGATAGGAAACCTATCAAGGACGCTCTCATGTCTCTGTTCAAACGTTCAGTCACTGAGTTGTTAGGTACGTTCTGGCTGGTGTTGGGTGGTTGTGGCAGTGCGGTGCTGGCCGCGTCGTCGCCGTTGGGTATCGGGGTGCTGGGTGTGGCCCTGGCGTTTGGTCTAACCGTGCTGACCATGGCATTCGCCATTGGCCATATCTCTGGCTGTCATCTCAACCCTGCGGTGTCGGTGGGTTTGTTCGTCGGCGGTCGATTCCCGGCCAGGGAGTTGCCGGCCTACATCGTCGCCCAGGTGATTGGCGGGGTGATCGCCGCCGCATTGCTTTACTACATCGCCAGCGGCAAGGAAGGCTTCGACCTGTCGGCGGGGCTGGCCTCCAACGGCTACGGCGAGCACTCCCCCGGCAAATACTCGATGGCCGCAGGCTTTGTCTGTGAGCTGGTGATGACGGCGATGTTCGTGCTGATCATCCTCGGCGCCACCGACAAACGCGCGCCGGCGGGGCTGGCACCGATCGCCATCGGCCTGGCCTTGACGCTGATCCACCTGATCTCGATTCCCGTCACCAACACCTCGGTCAACCCGGCCCGCAGTACCGGCCCGGCGCTGATTGTCGGCGGCTGGGCCATCGCGCAGTTATGGATGTTCTGGGTGGCGCCGCTGCTCGGGGCGGTGGTCGGCGGCGTGACGTATCGCTGGCTCGGCAAGGAAGGCACCTGAGGCCCGTGGCGGGGATCAGTCCTGCCGATATGGCAGGGCGGTCCTCGCCTCTTCGGCATAAGCCAGCACGCCGACACGTTCCTGCTGCAAAAAGTCCTTCACCGCCGCTTTCAACCCCGGATGACGCAAGTAGTGCCAGGAATGGGTGATCACCGGCTCGAAGCCGCGAATCAACTTGTGTTCGCCCTGGGCTCCGGCATCGAAACGCTGGAAGCCGTTGGCAATCGCATAGTCCATGCCCTGATAGAAGCAAGTCTCGAAATGCAGCCGGTCAAACTCTGCCAGACAGCCCCAGTAACGCCCATAGAAACTGTCGCCGCCCACCAGGCTGAACGCCATCGCCACCGGCCGTGAGCCTTGTTTGGCCAGCACCACGCGAATCGATTCCGGCATGCGCTCGGCCAACAGGCTGAAGAATTCCCGCGTCAGGTACGGCGTTTGCCGGCGGACCGCGTAGGTATTGGCGTAGCAGGCATAGACGAAATCCCACTGCGCCTCGGTCAGTTGCACGCCCTCCAGCCATTCAAACTCGATGCCCTGCCCCGCCACTTGCTCGCGTTCCTTGCGCATCTGCTTGCGCTTGCGCGAACTGAGGGCGTCGAGGAAATCCTGGAAGTCCCGATAACCGCGATTTTGCCAGTGATACTGACAGCCGATGCGCTGCAACCAGCCCGGTTGTTCGGCCAGCGCCGCGTCGGTGAACGGGTCGGTAAAATTGATGTGGGCGCTGGAAAGTTCTTCGATCTCCAGATAACCCGGCAGGCTGCTCAACAGCTCAAAACCATCCTCGACCGTCGCCGCCAGCAAGCGCGGGCCGCTGACCGGGCTGAACGGCACGGCGGCCAATAACTTCGGGTAGTACTCGATGCCGGCACGGGCGCAGGCGTCGGCCCAGGCGTGGTCGAACACGTACTCGCCGTAGGAATGCCATTTGCGGTAACCGGGCAACGCCGCGATCAGCCGATCACCTTCGACATGCAGCAAATGCTCCGGCTGCCACCCGGTGTGCGGGCCAACGCTGCCGCTGTCTTCCAGAGCACTCAGGAACGCGTGGCGCAGAAACGGCTGACGCTCAGGCACCAACGCGTCCCACGTTGGCGCGGCGATTTCGGACAAGCTTTGCAGACGTTGCAGCGGCATCGACATTCTCACTGTTGCTTGGCGTGACAGCTTGGCGAGTATCGCCTATCGCCACTTATTCCACACCCGTCATCCGCGGACAGTGCTCTGGCCCAATGGTTCACGAGCACTTTGTATCGTCATCGAGACGCCATCACTTTGCCACTGCACTGTCATAAACCATCGCGATACTGGCGCCTGTTTTTAGAGCGCCGGGTTCTACCCGGTCACTGTTTTCCGTCCGTCAACGGTCGGTTGTGTCCTGGATGGTTCAGTCATCCATTCTCATCTTCGGAGATTGATATGCGTCTTGCTTCCACGAAAACTGCGGCGGCCTTGTGTGGCGGCCTGCTACTGGCCATGAGTGTTCCGGCCAGCGCTGCAGTCGACGCCAAACTGCTCGACATGCTCAAGGCCAACGGTTCGATTTCCCAGGCGCAGTACGCCGAACTGCAAGCCGAATTGGCGAAGGATCAGAAGACTCAGCAAATCGCCCAACAGGCTCAGCAAGAGACCAACGAGCAGATCGCTGCGACCGCGAAGAAAACCAATGAACTGAGCACCTTCGACCAGAAACTGGCGTGGGCCGCCAAGACTCAATTCAAGGGCGACGTGCGTTTCCGTGAAGAAACCGTGCACAACGATGGCGTGCCGAACAGCAAAGACCAGGATCGTCAGCGCATTCGTGCCCGCCTGGGTGCCTATAGCGAGATCAACCCGCAAGTCGACACCGGCATTCGCATCGCCACCGGCAGCAGCGACGACGCGCGTTCCACCAACCAGGACCTGAACAACTACTTCGACAAGAAGCAGATCTGGCTGGACCAGGGCTACGTTGACTACCACCCTGACGCGATCAAAAACCTGCACCTGATCGGCGGCAAGATGTCTCAGCCATGGGTGAGCATGGGCGACATCATCTGGGATAGCGACATCAACCCGGAAGGCCTGGCCGTCACTTACAAGTACCCATTGGGCGGCGCCACCGAGCTGTTCGGCAGCGCCGGTCACTACACCCTCAAGGACAACGTCGACGGCGAAGGCGTGCAATTCAAACACGACCTGCGCCTGTACGCCGGCCAGTTGGGTGCGCGCTTCGCCCTTACTGACAACCTGAAAATGACCTTGGGCGGCAGTATCTACAGCTACGACAACGACAAGGACAGCGCCTGCCCGACTACCGGCACCGTGACCGCGCCATGCGCATTGGCGGTCAACGGCAACAGCGCGAACGAGCAGTTCAAGCTGTATGAAGGCTTCGGTCAGATCGACATCGGCGGTTTGCCGGTTCCGCTGTCGCTGTACGGTCAGTACGTGAACAACAGCGACGCCAGCAACGACCAGGACACTGGTTGGCTGGCGGGCGTGAAGTCGAAGTTCTACGGGATCGCCGTGGACTACAACTACCGCGACGTGCAGCGTAACGCCGTGGTCGGCGCCTTCACCGACTCTGACTTCGCCAACGGCTTCACCGGCTCGCGCGGCAGCAAGTTGAAAGCAAGTTACGAGATCGACAACAACTTCACCATCGGCGCGACGTACTTCATGGCTAACTCTGACTACACCAACGCCAGCATCAAGAAGACCGACTCCGACATCAACACCCTGCAACTGGATGCCGAAGCCAAGTTCTAACCTCCCGCTACACGCCTCGGGCAAGGAAGCCCGAGCGCTTTTTTTACAGCCTCGCGTTGGTCTATCGGTCCCCATCATCCGTCCGATAGACCAACACGGGGCTGTTTTCATATTCCAGCAACACACCGCACCTTTGTGGTAACCCCCTCACCACAAAAATCCGGCGCAAAAAAAGATCGCAGCCTGCGGCAGCTCCTACGCCGATCGAGTGAAACCCGATCCGTAGGAGCTGCCGCAGGCTGCGATCTTTCAGGCGTTAACTCAGCGCTTGCGCAGAATCACGCTACCAATCGAATACCCGGCACCAAACGAGCTGAGCACCGCCAGCGAACCGCTGGCCAGGTCATCCTGGTTCTTGTGAAACGCAATCACGGAACCGGCGGAGCTGGTGTTGGCGTAGGTGTCGAGGATCACCGGCGCTTCTTCTTCGCTGGCTTCGCGGCCCAGCAGTTTCTTGACGATCAAGTGGTTCATGCTGAGGTTGGCCTGGTGCAGCCAGAAGCGCTTCACATCACCGACGTTCAGCTTGTTCTCTTCCAGGTGCGTGGCGATCAGCTCGGCGACCATCGGGCACACATCGCGGAACACCTTGCGGCCTTCCTGCACGAACAGTTTGTCTCTGGCACCAATGCCCTCTTCCGCCGCGCGGTTGAGGAAGCCGAAGTTGTTGCGGATGTTGTTGGAGAACTTGGTCAGCAGCTTGGTGCTGACGATGTCGAACTGGTACGGGGAAGTCGCCAGGTCGGCACGTTCGATGATCACTGCGGTGGCCGCGTCGCCGAAGATGAAGTGGCTGTCGCGGTCGCGGAAGTTCAGGTGACCGGTGCAGACTTCCGGGTTGACCATCAGGATCGCCCGGGCCTGGCCCAGTTGCACGCTGTTGGTGGCGGCCTGGATGCCGAAGGTCGCCGAAGAACAGGCCACGTTCATGTCAAAACCGAAGCCTTGAATGCCCAGGGCTTCCTGGACTTCGATGGCGATGGCCGGGTAAGCGCGTTGCAGGTTGGAGCAAGCGACGATCACGCCGTCGATGTCGGCGGCGGTCTTGCCGGCGCGCTGCAAGGCTTGTTCGGCTGCGCCGATGGCCATCTGGCAGAGCACCGACCATTCGTCGTTCGAACGCTCGGGCAAGCGTGGCGCCATGCGTTGCGGGTCGAGGATGCCGTCCTTGTCCATGACAAAGCGGCTTTTGATGCCGGAGGCTTTTTCGATAAACGCCGCACTGGACTCGGTCAACGCTTCGATTTCGCCGCGCGCGATGGCGTCGGCATTGTCGGCGTTGAATTGCGCGACGTAAGCATTGAAAGACTGCACCAGCTCTTCGTTGGAGATGCTGTTGGCCGGGGTGTACAGGCCGGTGCCGCTGATGACGACGTTATGCATGGTCGTTTCTCTAATCTGTTCAGGCAGAAAGCGTTGGCACCGACGTACCAACACACAAAGGGTCTTTTCCCGTCTGGGGAATCAAACCTGGCATCGCTTTATTCCGATCCGCGGCTGCCCTGAAGGCTCAAAACCACGGGGCCGGCGTTTATAGGCGCGAAGTTTGCCATAAACGCTGGGGTTTGGCCCTATTTGCAAGAGCAACGGCCTAACTCGACCAACCTGTAGGAGCTGCCAAAGGCTGCGATCTTTTGATCTTCAGGTGTCGCGACAAAGAAAGATCAAAAGATCGCAGCCTTCGGCAGCTCCTACGGTGGATTGCAGTGAACACAGAGTATTGAGGTTATGGCTCGACCTGGGTCCACTGCTTGTTCAGGCGTTTGTCGGAGATCGGCACCTTGGTCCCCAGTTGCTGGGCGAACAGGGAAACCCGGTACTCCTCCAGCCACCAGCGATACAACTCCAATTGCGGGTCGCGTTTGCCTTCCTGGGCGTGTTTGTTGGCGCGGGTCTGGTATTGCGTCCACAGGCCCGACAGTTCGCCGGCCCAGACCCGATCCCGCTGCACTTGCGCGCCGATTTTCTCGAAACGCTGCTCGACCGCTTTCAGATAACGCGGCAGCTCCTTGAGCCACTGCATCGGCGTTTCCCGGACGAAACCCGGATACACCAGATGACTGAGCTGCTGCTTGATGTCGTTCAGGGCCACGGCTTGGGCCAGGTCGATCTTGCCCTTGAAGCGTTTTTGCAAACCGTGCCAGAGCTTGAGAATCTCCAGGGTCAGCTTCGCCAAGCGCTCGGCGTGTTCGGTCCAGCCACCGCGCTTGCGCTCGGCCAGTGACGCCAACCCGGCGCCATCGCGAGGCAACGGGTCTTCGCCGTCGAGAATGCAGCTGTCGAGACTCGCCAGCAGAATGTCTTCGACCAGCGCATCGATGCGCCCCAGTTCGCGGTACATCAGGCCCAGTTCGGTCAGCCCCGGCAACTTGCCGCGCAGGAACTTCGCCGGCTCCGCCAGTTGTTGCATCAGCAAACGCTGCAACGCGCGGCGATGCTGGAACTCGGCTTCGGCCGGCGTCGAGAAACGCCCTTCCTTGACCGTGCCCGCCTCTTCCACCAGCGCCGGATACACCGTCATCGACAACCCGGCAATCTTCTGCTGGGTTTTCTCGGCGACGGCGGCGAAGACTTTCGGCTCCACCGGTTGCTGGTTTTTCGCGGTTTGCGGCACCGCCAACGCGGCTTGGCTCGCCTCGGCAAAACGTGCGGTCAGCTCGGCCAGATCCCGCCCTTCGCCTAGGAACTTGCCCTGGCCATCGACGATTTCCAGGTTCATCCGCAAATGGCTGTCTACCTGCTGCGCCGCTTCTGCCCAAGCTTCATCGCTGACCCGCGCACCGGTCATGCGCAACAGTTCACGGCCCAGGGCCTGGGGCAGCGAACCCTCGGCGAAGGTCATGCGCTGCAACGCGGCTTTGACGAAGTCCGGCACCGGCACGAAGTTCTTGCGCAGGGCTTTGGGCAGGTTGCGCACCAAGGCAATGCACTTGGCCTCGATCACGCCGGGTACCAGCCATTCCAGGCGTTCCGGCGGCAGCATCGGCAACAGCGGCGCCGGCACGCGCAGGGTCACGCCGTCGCGGGGATGATTCGGTTCGAAGTGGTAACTCAGGGCCAGTTCCAGATCACCGATGTGCAAGGTGTCCGGGTAATGCAGCGCGGTGACTTCACTGGCCTCGCGGGCCAGCACGTCTTCTTCGCGCATGACCAGCAATTGCGGGTCTTTCTGGCTGTTGACCTTGTACCAACTGTCGAACGTCGCGGTCTGGTGAATCTCCGCCGGCAGCCGCGCATCGTAGAAAGCGAACAGGGTTTCTTCGTCCGCCAGAATGTCCCGACGCCGGGCCTTGGCCTCCAGTTCGTCGAGTTGTTCCAGCAACTGTGCATTGGCCGTCAGGCACTTGGCCTTGGACTGAATTTCGCCCCGCACCAGACCTTCGCGAATGAAAAACTCGCGGGACACCACCGGATCAATCGGCCCGTAATGCACCGGCCGGCGCCCGACGATGATCAGCCCGAACAAAGTGATCTGTTCGAACGCCACGACCTGGCCGCGCTTCTTCTCCCAATGGGGTTCGAAGTGGTTTTTCTTGATCAGGTGCCCCGCCAGCGGCTCGATCCAGTCGGCGTCGATCTTGGCCACCATCCGCGCATAGAGCTTGGTGGTTTCCACCAGTTCGGCGGTCATCAGCCACTGCGGCCGCTTCTTGCCCAGGCCGGACGACGGGTGAATCCAGAACCGTCGCTGCCGAGCGCCGAGGTAATCGCCGTCCTCGGTTTTCTGGCCGATCTGGCTGAGCAACCCGGACAGCACGGCTTTGTGCAGTCGCGGGTAATCCGCCGGCTCTTTGTTGAGGGTCAACTGCATGTCGCGGCAGATCAGGCTCAACTGACGGTGCGAGTCGCGCCATTCGCGCAGGCGCAAATAGTTGAGGAAATTCTTGCGGCACCAGTTGCGCAGCGGGCTGGCGGTCAATGCCTGGCGCTGCTCTTCAAAACCACGCCACAGATTGACCAGCCCGGCGAAGTCCGAGTCCACGTCTTTCCACTGCGCGTGGGCCTGATCCGCCGCTTGCTGGCGTTCCGGCGGACGTTCGCGGGGGTCCTGGATCGACATGGCGCTGGCGACGATCAGCACTTCCTGCAAACTGCCGAGCCGGGCCGCTTCCAGCAACATGCGGCCCATGCGCGGGTCCACTGGCAACCGTGCCAGGTTACGACCCAGCGGGGTCAACTGACTGTTGCGGTCCACCGCCGAGAGTTCTTGCAGCAGATTGAAACCGTCGCTGATGGCTTTACCATCCGGCGGCTCGATAAACGGGAAATCGGTGATCTCGCCGAGGCGCAGATGCAGCATCTGCAAAATCACCGCCGCGAGGTTGGTGCGCAGGATTTCCGGGTCGGTAAATTCCGGTCGGCCAATGAAATCCTCTTCGCTGTAGAGGCGAATGCAAATGCCCGGCTCAACCCGCCCGCATCGACCTTTACGCTGATTGGCGCTGGCCTGGGAAATCGCTTCGATCGGCAGGCGTTGGACCTTGGCGCGGTAGCTGTAACGGCTGATGCGTGCGGTGCCGCTGTCGATCACGTAACGAATGCCCGGCACCGTCAGCGAAGTTTCCGCGACGTTGGTCGCGAGTACGACGCGGCGTCCCGGGTGCGACTGGAAAATCCGCTGTTGCTCGGCCGGCGACAACCGCGCATAGAGCGGCAGGATTTCGGTGTGCTTGAGCTGGGCCTTGCGCAGCATGTCCGCCGCGTCGCGAATCTCCCGCTCGCCGGGCAGGAACACCAGCACATCGCCGGGGCTCTTGCCCTCGCTGCGTTCGAACGCGGCGATTTCGTCGAGGGTGGCGAGGATCGCCTGGTCAACGGTCAAGTCGTCTTCGACGCGGTTGCCCTCTTCGTCCTGCTCAAGCGTCAGCGGGCGATACCAGGTGTCCACCGGGAAGGTACGGCCCGAGACCTCAACAATCGGCGCGTCATCGAAATGCTTGGAGAAACGCTCCAGGTCGATGGTCGCCGAGGTGATGATGACTTTCAGGTCCGGGCGACGCGGCAACAGGGTTTTCAGGTAACCGAGCAGGAAGTCGATGTTGAGGCTGCGTTCGTGGGCTTCGTCGACGATGATTGTGTCGTAGCGTTCGAGGTAGCGGTCGTTCTGGGTTTCCGCCAGCAGGATGCCGTCGGTCATCAACTTGATCAGGGTGTTGGAATCGCTCTGATCCTCGAACCGCACCTGATAGCCGACCAGCGCGCCCAGGGGCGTCGCCAGTTCTTCGGCCACCCGGCTCGCGACGCTGCGTGCCGCAATCCGGCGCGGCTGGGTGTGGCCGATCAGGCCATGCTGGCCGCGCCCGATTTCCAGGCAGATCTTCGGCAACTGGGTGGTTTTACCCGAGCCGGTTTCGCCGGCAATGATCAGCACCTGATGCTTGAGCAGTGCCGCTTTGATTTCGTCGCGCTTGGCGGCGATCGGCAAACTGTCGTCGTAACGAATCACCGGCAGGCTGGCACGCCGCGCCAACACCTGATCACAGGACGCCTGCATGCGCGTCACCCAAGCGGCCAGCTTGGCCTCGTCGGGTTTCTTGCGCAGCTCAAGCAACTGCCGCCGCAGCCGGTGGCGGTCGGCAAGCATGGCGTGATCGAGGTTTTTCAGCAGTTTGTCGATGGAAGGCGATTCGTCAGTCATCAGGTACGCAATAAGTCGTCTAGTGGCGCAGGGTGCGGATTGTCGCAGATTTAGCGGACGAACGAGATCCCTTGTAGGAGCTGCCGAGTGAAACGAGGCTGCGATCTTTTGACTTTGATTTTCAAGATCAAAAGATCGCAGCCTCGTTTCACTCGGCAGCTCCTACACGGGGGGCGCGGGGTTATTCGTTATCGAGGCCTTTGCGCCGATACGGGAACACGTCGATCACTTTGCCGGCGCGAATGGCGTCCTGCAGGCTTTTCCAATAATCGGCGTTGTACAACTCGCCATGCAGTTGATCGAACAAGCGCCGCTGCCCCGCGTCGGCAAACAGGAACGGTGGAAATTCTTCAGGAAACACATCCAGCGGCCCGATCGAATACCACGGCTCGGACGCCATTTCGTCTTCCGGGGTGCGCGGTTGCGGGATATGCCGGAAGTTGGCCTCGGTCAGGAAGCAAATCTCGTCGTAGTCGTAAAACACCACGCGCCCGTGCCGGGTAACGCCGAAGTTTTTCAGCAGCATGTCGCCGGGAAAGATGTTCGCCGCCGCCAGTTGCTTGATCGCCAGGCCGTAATCTTCCAGCGCTTCGCGCACTTGGGCGTCGTTGGCGTTTTCCAGGTAAAGGTTCAGCGGGGTCATGCGCCGTTCGGTCCAGCAGTGACGGATCAGCACCGTGTCGCCTTCGACCAACACCGTGGACGGCGCCACCTCCAGCAACTCCTCAAGGCACGCCGGCTCGAATTTACTCAGCGGGAAACGGAAGTCGGCGAACTCCTGGGTGTCGGCCATGCGCCCGACCCGGTCGACGCTTTTCACCAACCGGTACTTCTCGATCACCGTGGCGCGGTCGACGTTTTTCGACGGCGAGAAACGGTCCTTGATGATTTTGAACACGGTGTTGAAACCCGGCAGGGTAAACACGCTCATGACCATGCCGCGCACGCCGGGGGCCATGATGAACTGGTCGTCGGTGTTGGCCAGGTGATTGATCAGCGCGCGGTAGAACTCGGACTTGCCGTGTTTGTAGAAGCCGATCGAGGTGTACAACTCGGCAATGTGCTTGCCCGGCAGGATGCGTTTGAGGAAGCCGATGAACTCCGCCGGCACCGGCACATCAACCATGAAATACGAACGGGTGAAGGAGAAGATGATCGACACGTCCGCTTCATCGGTGATCAACGCGTCGATCTGAATCCCGCGACCTTCGCGGTGCAGCAACGGAATCACCAGCGGCCATTGTTCGTCCCGGGTGTAGATGCGCCCCACCAGGTACGCGCCCTTGTTGCGGTAAAGCACCGAGGAGAACAACTCGACGGACAGCTCCGGGTCCTTGCACACCCAGTCCGGCAGGTTCTCGCGCAGTTGCGCTTCGAGGCGCCGAAGGTCGCCGGCCAGGTCGGCGTAGTCCTCGCTGAAACGGTAGTCGGCAAAGATGCTCGCCAACATTTCCGACAAATGCCCCAGGGGTTTGTAGGTCCGGGTTTGCGCGGCGCGGGCCCGGCGCAGGCTCGGCCGGGTGGTGTGGATAAACATGCAGCCGTCGCTGATCAGGTCGTGGCTGAACAGCCCGCAGAAGATCGAGTTGTACCAGGTCTCGGACAGCTCATCGTCGAACCGCAGGTCGATCAGCGTGATGTAGGCGCTTTTGACCAGCGGCCAGCAGCTCACGTCCATCAGCGCGTCGACGTCGAACGATTCGCGCAAACGGGCAATGGTCTCGGCAACCTTTTCTTCGTAGAGATTGATCCGCGCTGCCGACGCCGATTGCGTTTCCTGCCACTGGGCCTGCTCGAAACGGGCCCGGGCACCGTCGGTGATCTGCCGGAAATGCTCGCGGTAATCGTCAAAGCCATCGAGGATCATTCGAGCGATATCGGCGGCGGGCCATTGCTGCGGCATGGTGAGACCTCTGCGAAGTTGCGGAAGCCTGAGCTTAGCCAGTGAAGCGGGTGCAGGAGAAGCGTAATTTTTGCCATTGATGTCGATAGTCGAACGGATCGGGCGAGGTTTTTTTGCAAATTTTTTAACCGACCAACTGGTCAATAAACAGTCGGAACAGTCATGCCGGCAGCGCTTAATCGATTCTTCTAAACACCGCCAAATCTCTGCGTTTGGCCCAAAAGCATCCGTTCGAAATGCCCTCTCCAATCTGCGTTTTGCTACTCACCTGCCCTGCATCGTCCGCAGCAGAGCCTTCCAGATTGGTCTTACCAAAATGATGGCACTTTGATATATACCTCGCCATCACCCGCCTAAAAACAAGATCCTCGGTACACGAGGACTCCCACCCAAAAACGCCCAAGGAGCACATCGATGTCAATCAGGAACATGCGTATAGGTTTGCGTGCAGGTTTGAGTTTTGCCGTTCTGGCCAGCCTGCTGGTGGTTGTTGGTCTGTTCGGCCTGGTTCAAATGGCGACCCTTCGCCAAAGCGCCACAGTGATTGAAGAGTCGTGGATGCCAAGCATCGAAAGCATTCACGACAGCGCGGCGAACATCGCCACCATTCGCCTGGAATCCCTGCGGTTGATCGCCAACAGTCAGCCGGCCGTACGGGAAAAAAGCAAAGGCATACTCGTCAGCCAGCGCCAGGAGTTGCTCAAACGCCTCAGTGATCACAAAACGCTGATTTCCAGTGACCAGGAACGGGTCATGCTCGACAGCTTGACTGCGGCCGTTGCCAAGTACATGTCGATTCTCGACCAGATTATTGTCCAGATTGACGCCGGCCAGTCGGAGCAAGCCTACACCCGCCTCAACACCGAACTGGCGCCCCAGGGCAGCGTGTTGGACAAAACGCTGGAGAGCATGATCAGTTTCAACCAGCAAGGCGCCGATGCCGCGTCCGATGACGCCGCGCGGATGTATCAGCGGGCGCAGTGGATCGTCGGCACGATCATTGTGATCGCCCTGATCGCCACCCTGCTGCTGGCCTGGTTGCTGACGCGCAGCATCACCACGCCGATCAATCAGGCCCTGAGTGTGGCCCGGCGGATCGCGGCCGGCGACCTGACTGGCCAGGTGGTCAGCCACGGCGACGACGAAGCGGCGCACTTGCTCGATGCGCTGACCGACATGCAGAACAACCTGCGCTCGACCATTCGCGGCATCAGCGACTCGGCGCAGCAACTGGCTTCCGCTGCCGAAGAAATGAGTTCGGTGATGGAACAAAGCACCCGGGGCCTGCAACTGCAGAATGACCAGATCGAGATGGCCGCCACGGCAGTCACCGAGATGAGCACGGCGGTGGATGAAGTGGCCGCCAATGCGGTGTCCAGCGCCGAAGCTTCCCAAGCCTCGAACGATGACAGCAAGCACGGGCACGTGCAGGTCAGCGAAACCATCAGCTCGATTCAAGGGTTGGTGAGCGAAGTGCTCGGGGCTTCGCAACAGGCCGAAGGTTTGGCGGGTCAGGCCCAGGACATCAGCAAAGTGCTGGAAGTGATCCGTGGGATTGCCGGGCAAACCAACCTGCTGGCGCTCAACGCCGCCATCGAAGCGGCGCGGGCCGGTGAGGCCGGTCGCGGGTTTGCGGTGGTGGCGGATGAGGTGCGCTCGCTGGCCCAACGCACGCAGAATTCCACCGAAGAAATCGAGTTGATGATCACCAACATCCAGCACGGTACCGGGGCCACGGTCAGTGCGTTGCAAAGCAGCGCCGAGCACGCGAACCAGACCTTGCGCCGGGCCAACAGCGCCGGGCATGCGCTGGAGAAAATCACCGCCTCGATCTCGCAGATCAACCAGCGCAACCTGGTCATCGCCAGCGCCGCCGAACAGCAGGCGCTGGTGGCGCGAGAGGTCGATCAGAACCTGGTGAACATCCGCGACCTTTCGACCCAGACGGCGGCAGGGGCTACCCAGACTTCCGCTGCCAGTCAGGAACTGTCGCGGCTGGCGGTGGACCTGAACGGGTTGGTGACGCGCTTCGTTATTTAAGTGGCAAGGGGCTTGTTGTGGCCAGCGAGCTTGCCACAGGGAGCGCCCTCACCCCAGGTAATCACCCGCCCACAAAAAAATTGAATGCCCGTTTTGCGGTTGCCTTCGTCGGAGCTCTCGGCAACACTTCCGTCCCCATAAAGGAAGGAGTGCACCGTGAGCCCTGTCGATATTGTTCGTTTACTGTCGCTGGCGGCTATCTGGGGTGCGAGTTTCCTGTTCATGCGCATCATCGCGCCGGTGATCGGCACCATTCCCACGGCGTTTTTCCGGGTATCGATTGCGGCGGCCGGTTTGCTGGTGATCCTTGGGCTGATGCGCATCAGTTGGGATTTCAAAGGCAAACTCAAAACCGTGATGCTGCTTGGGGTGATCAACTCCGGGATTCCGGCGACCCTGTATTCGGTCGCCGCACAAGTGCTGCCGGCCGGGTACTCGGCGATTTTCAACGCCACCACGCCGCTGATAGGTGTGCTGATCGGCGGGTTGTTCTTCCATGAAAAACTCACGGCGGCCAAGCTTGGCGGGGTGTTCCTCGGGTTGTTTGGCGTCGGCGTGCTGACCCGTGCCGGGCCGGTGGCGTTTGATTTGCAATTGTTGATGGGCGCCCTCGCCTGTTTGCTCGCGACGACTTGCTACGGTTTCGCCGGGTTCCTCGCCCGCCGCTGGCTCGATCAGGCCGGTGGCCTCGACAGTCGTTTGTCGGCGCTGGGCAGCATGCTCGGCGCGACGTTGTTCCTGTTGCCGCTGTTCGGCTACAGCGTGATCAGCAACCCGCCGCCGAGCTGGGGCGGCTGGAATGTCTGGTTGTCGCTGCTGGGCTTGGGCCTGCTCTGCACCGCGTTTGCGTACATCGTTTACTTCCGCTTGCTGAGCTCGATCGGCCCGGTGAAGTCGATGACCGTGACCTTCATGATCCCGCCGTTTGGTGTGTTGTGGGGCGCGTTGCTGCTGGATGAGCCGTTGTCGATGGCGCACATCTATGGCGGGGTGTTGATTGCGGCGGCGTTGTGGCTGGTGTTGAAGCCGGCCGTGGTGAAACCGGCAGAAGTGGCCACCCGCCAACACTAAAACCTGCCCCCCGTAGGAGCTGCCGAAGGCTGCGATCTTTTGATCTTCTTTTTAAGATCAAGATCAAAAGATCGCAGCCTTCGGCAGCTCCTACGGGGTTGTTCGGCGGTCAGTTGCTATATCGCGGTTTTGTAGCCGTCCTCGCGCTGTCGCGCCCGTGCCTGGATCACGTTGAGCATCGCGCAGCCTTCGCGCGTCAACAGGTGCACCGCCCGGGTGACGCGGGTCAGGTCGCAATCGGAAATGCCGGTGAGGTTGAGGCTGGACAAGGTGTCGGTCAGGTCGCGGACCACGCTGAACCGGTGCATGGCGCAGGCGGCGATGTCGCTGAGTTCTTTGTGGGTGTTGATGAAGAGCACCGGGTTGTCGGCGTCGTAGGTGTCGATGGGGAGGTAACGCGGCATCACTTCGAGCATAGGTGTAACTCCAAATAGGGCTACCTCCAGTTCGCGGCCAAGCGAAAAAAGGTGGCAGCTGCGTGCGGGTTGGCCGACCGGACACCTACAAACCGGCACACCCGAAGGTGTCCCGCGCACAGCTGCCATAACACGACGTCCAGACATGAACATGCCTGAGCAATGACGCTGTTGCGTTTGGTGTGGTCGACCGGCCAAGGTCATTTCGCGGTGTTTTTTCGCGAGCCGAAACTATAGGGGTCGATGCCAAAACGCGGCAACAGGGTACGTCGTAGGAAGCGTCTTGAAAAGTTGTACGCCGCTACGACATCCCCCGTTTGCGCTGTAGGACCACCCCTTCCCGCCGCCGCAAAACCCTGGCTGATTACAGCGCCTGAGCACTCACCTCCCCGTCCACCAAGCGCCGAATCCCCAGTGGATTGGCGTTCTGCAACGCCTCGGGCAACAGCGCATCCGGATAATTCTGGAAACACACCGGGCGCAGAAAACGCTCAATCGCCAGCGTGCCCACCGACGTCCCGCGCGCATCCGACGTTGCCGGGTACGGCCCGCCATGCACCATCGCTTCGCACACTTCAACGCCGGTCGGGTAACCGTTGAGCAGAATTCGCCCGACCTTTTCCTGCAGCGATTCGGCGAGCCAACGGAACGCCAGCAACTCATCCGCTTCACCAATCAACGTCGCCGTGAGTTGCCCGCGCAAACCGTGGAGCGCTGCGGCCAACTGCGCCTGATCGTCGACTTCGATGACGATAGTGGTCGGCCCGAAGACTTCTTCCTGAAGCAGTTCATCGCCGTTGAGCAACAGGTTGACGTCAGCCTTGAACACTTGCGGCCGGGCCTGTTCGCCCTGCTGCGGGTGACCGGCCAGGTGCGTCAGCCCCGGGTGTTCGTGCAAGGCGCCCAGGCCCAAACCGTAGCTGACCAACGCGCCGGCATTGAGCATGGTTTGCGCCGGTTGTTCGTTCATGTGCGCGCAAAAATGCTGCAAAAACGCGCTGAATTGCGGCGAACGCAAACCGATGACCAAGCCTGGATTGGTGCAGAACTGGCCGCAGCCCAAGGTCACCGAACCTGCCAGTTGCGCGGCGATTTGCTCGCCGCGCACCGCCAGCGCTTCGGGCAGCAGGAACACCGGGTTGATGCTCGACATCTCGGCAAACACCGGGATCGGCTGTGGCCGGGTCGCAGCCATATGGCTCAGGGCATTGCCGCCCTTGAGCGAACCGGTGAAGCCCACCGCTTGAATCGCCGGGTGCTTGACCAGCCACTCACCGACGCCGCCGCCATAAATCATGTTGAACACGCCGGCCGGCATCCCGGTGCGTTCAGCGGCGCGCAGGATCGCATCCGCAACCCATTCGGCGGTTGCCATGTGTCCGCTGTGGGCCTTGAACACCACCGGGCAACCGGCGGCCAGTGCTGAGGCGGTATCGCCGCCAGCGGTGGAGAACGCCAACGGAAAGTTGCTGGCACCGAACACCGCCACCGGCCCGAGGGCGATGCGGTATTGGCGCAGGTCCGGGCGTGGCAATGGCTGGCGCTCCGGCAAGGCTCGGTCGATGCGCGCCCCGTAGAAGTCGCCGCGCCGCAAGACCTTGGCGAACAAACGCATCTGGCCGCTGGTGCGGCCGCGTTCGCCCTGGATGCGCCCGGCCGGCAACGCGGTTTCGCGGCACACGGTGGCGACGAAATCATCGCCCAGGGCATCGATTTCATCGGCAATGGCGTCGAGGAACGTGGCGCGTTTTTCTGCGCTGAGGTTGCGGTAAATCGGGTACGCGTCGGCGGCCGCTTGGGCGGCGGCATCGACTTCGGCTTCAGTGGCCTGGAAGAAGGTGCCCGGCAGCGGTTCGCCGGTGGTGGCGTCGAGGCTTTGCAGTTGCACGGCGCCGTTGGCGCTGCGCTGGCCGGCGATGTAGTTGTGTCCGAGTAGAGGGGTCATTAAGGGATTCCTTATGGGCTGACAGTGTCAGTGGTTGAGAGTTAAGGAGGATTCAAGATCCACCCCTCACCCCAGCCCTCTCCCCAAAAGGGAGAGGGGAAAGGGAGCTGATCTTCATGCTTTTCAAATGAGCGCCTGACTCGAATTTCACATCTAAAGCGCACGCACCTGCCCGATGGCCAACGGCTGGGCGCTCTCGCCGATGCCGTTTTCCAGGGCAGCGCCGAACGCGTCGAGACTGATCTGGAAGCGATCCCCCGGCTGGGTTTTCACCCCGTCGGCAAACGACAGCGTGGCGGTGCCGAAGTAGTGCACGTGGACATCGCCGGGACGCAGAAACTGCGCGTATTTGAAGTGATGGAATTCGAGGTTGGCGAGGCTGTGGCACATGTTGTCTTCGCCGCTGAGAAACTCCTTTTCCCAAAGGGTTTCACCGTTGCGAATGATGCGACTCGTGCCCGCCAGGTGCTTGGGCAACTCACCGACGCGCAACTCCGGGCCATAAGCGCAGAAGCGCAGTTTCGAGTGGGCCAGATAGAGGTAATTGCGCCGCTCCATCACATGGTCGGAGAACTCGTTGCCCAGGGCATAACCGAGGCGATACGGCTGGCCGTCGTCGCCAATGACGTAGAGGCCGGTCAGCTCCGGTTCTTCGCCGGCATCTTCGGCAAACGGCGGCACCGGGAAATCGGCGCCGGGGCGGATCACGATGCTGCCGTCACCTTTGTAGAACCATTCGGGCTGCGCCCCAACCTGACCGGCCGCCGGTTTGCCGCCCTCCAGGCCCCATTTGAAGATGCGCATGGTGTCGGTCATGCCGGCTTCGACTTCGCCTTCATGCTGGTGCATTTTGTCCCGGGCCGAGGCGCTGCCCAAATGGGTCAGGCCGGTGCCGCTGATCAGGCAATGGGCCGGGTCTTCGTGGTCCAGCGGCGGCAGAATTTTGCCCTGCTGCAACAGCTGCGCGTACTCCGGGCCCGGTTCAGTCCCACGTTGTGCGACTTCGTCTTGCAGGCTGTGCTGGGCGCGGATCGCCGCGAGGGCCAGTTCACGGGTGCTGCGGGTGCCGTTCAACACCTGGACCTGCGAACCCTCGACGACGCCAACCTGGCGTTCACCGGCAGTGTTTTCAAATTGAATCAGGCGCATGTCAGCCCTCCAGAAAGTCGTGGATGGCGCCGCTGCCGAGCGGCGCATCAGGATCACTCGATGATGTTGAAGTCGCTCAGGTATTCATCGGAGATTTCCAGGCCCAGGCCTGGCTTGTTGTCGTCGAGCTGGATGTAGCCGTTGACCGGTTGCGGCTCGCCCTTGAACACGTAGTAGAAGAGTTCGTTGCCGACTTCGACGTCGAACACCGGGAAGAACTCAGCCATCGGCGAGGCGGTAGTGGACATGGTCAGGTGATAGTTGTGCATCTGCCCGGCGTGCGGGATCACCGGCACCGACCAGGCTTCGGCCATGGCGTTGATCTTGCGCGCCGCGGTGATGCCGCCGACGCGGTTGGTGTCGTACTGGATCACGTCCACGGCGCGGCGTTCGAGCAGGTCTTTGAAGCCGTAGGAAGTGAACTCATGCTCGCCGCCGGAGATCGGCATGATCCCCATTTTTTTCAGCTCGATGTAGCCCTCGATGTCGTCGGCGATCACCGGCTCTTCCAGCCACCGCGGTTCGAATTCGGCGAGTTTTGGCAACATGCGGCGCGCATATTCCAGGGTCCAGCCCATGTAGCACTCAAGCATGATGTCGATGTCCGGCCCGGCGAGGTTACGCAGCGCCCGCACTTGTTCGATGTTCTTGCGCATGCCCGCCGGGCCGTCTTTCGGGCCGTAGCCGAAGCGCATTTTCAGCGCGGTGAAGCCCTGATTCAGATAGCCCTGGGCTTCTTCCAGGAACAGGTCGAGGTTGTCGTTGGCGTAGAGTTTGGAGGCGTAGGTCCAGATCTTTTCCTTGGTGCGGCCACCGAGCAACTTGAACACCGGTTTGTTGACGGCTTTGCCCATGATGTCCCAGATCGCAATGTCGATCGCCGAGATCGCCGCCATGCCGATGCCTTTGCGACCCCAGGCGTGACTCTGGCGGTACATCTTCTGCCAGATATATTCGTTGTCGAACGGGTCTTCGCCGATGGCGATAGGCGCCAGGTACGTGTCGATGATTTCCTTGGCCACACGCGGTGCCAGGGCGCAGTTACCGATGCCGACCAGGCCCGTATCGGTCTCGATTTCCACCACCAGCCAGCCATGAAAACGGAACGAGCCCATGGCATCGCCGCGCTCGAAAAGAATGTCGCTGGCGTTGGTGCAAAAGTGCGCTTGCGGTGGCACGACTTTGCCTTTCCACTCGAAAACGCGGGTACGGATCGCTGTGATTTTCATGAATTCAATTCCTTGCTAACGCTTTGGTAGTGATCAGCCAACCTGAGCCGGTGTGAGCTGCGAGGGGGATGTGGGTGTGTGGGTGGTGCGAAGTCGGGACAGCAGGACTGCGCCAACAAGGCCGACCAGGGCCAGGGAAAACATGCCGGCGCGGGGGTCGGCGAAACTGGTTTCCATCACGGTTTTCAGGTTCGGCGCGACGAAGCCGCCGAGGTTGCCGATGGAGTTGATCAAGGCGATGCCGCCAGCCGCCGCAGCGCCGCTGAGGTAGCTGGTGGGAATGGTCCAGAACAGGGGTTGCACCGAGACAAAACCGGCCGCCGCGAAGCAGAACGCCAACACCACCGGGACCATGCTGGTGCCCAGCGCCGAGGCGGCGATGCCGAGGGCGGCCATGGTCAGCATGCACACGGCGAGTCGACGGTGCTGGCCGGTGCGGTCGGCGTAGCGAGTGACGAGACGAGTCACGATCAGGGCGCAAATCCACGGGATCGCAGTGATCAGGCCGACGTTGAGGCCGACATGGCCGTCGAGCAAACCGGCAATCCGCGTCGGCAGGTAAAACACCACGCCGTAGACGCTCATCTGAATCGTGAAATACGCCAGGCAGAATTGCAGCACCCGAGGATTGCGCAAGGCACTGAGAAAACCGTGGGGGCTGCTGTCTTTTTTCTGTGCGTCTTCTTCACTCAGCGCGGTTTCCAGCGCTTGTTTTTCTTCGACGCTCAACCAGGTGGCCTGGGCCGGGCGGTTGACCAGATAGAAGTACGCCGCGATGCCGACCACCGACGCCATCAGCCCTTCGACGACGAACAGCCACTGCCAGTTGGTCAGGCTAAACACGCCGTGGAAGTCCAGCAACCATCCCGACAATGGACTGCCCAACACCAGCGCCAGCGGCAGGCCGAAGTAGAACAGACCGAGTGCCTGGCCACGGCTCTGCGCCGGGAACCAGTAGGTGAGGTAAAGGATGATGCCCGGGAAAAAACCGGCTTCGGCGACGCCCAGCATAAAGCGCAGGACGTAGAAGGTTTCGGCGTTGTGGGCGAACATCATCGCCGCCGACACCAGGCCCCAGGTGACCATGATCCGGCACAGCCAGACCTTCGCGCCGAGGCGGTGCAGCATGTAGTTGCTCGGCACTTCGAAGAACGCGTAACCGATGAAGAAGATGCTCGCGCCGAAGGCAAACGCCGCATCGCCCAGCCCGGTATCGGCCTGCAACGCCGCTTTGGCGAAGCCGACGTTGGAGCGGTCGATAAACGCGAGGATGTACATCAGGATCAGAAACGGCAGCAAACGCAGCCGGCTTTTGGAGATGGCACTGGTCAAAGCCAGGACGGAGTCTGGACGGGTCATATGAAGTTCCTTTGCTGCCGGTATGTGCCTTGCGGAAGTAACAAGGCGGGCTTTTTGTAGTTGTTGAATCGGCTGATCGAGGCGGCGCGGGTGGCTGGCTCTGGTCATTCGATGGAGCGACTTTAGCCAGCGACAATGGGCGCGGATAATCACTTATGCGTATCCAGCGATAACCTGGGGTGATAGCAGATCGCGGTTATTACCCGGATCGGGTTATCAGGCAAAAAAAGATCGCAGCCTTCGCCAGCGCCTACAAGGGAATGCATAAACCCGGTAGGCGCTGCCGAAGGCTGCGATCTTTTGATCTTTCGTTGTTAGTAGTTACGCGTCCCCATCCGGCACGCAATCTCGAAAGCCTGGCGAATCGCCCCGACATTCGCCTTGCCCTGCCCGGCGATATCAAACGCGGTGCCGTGGGCCGGTGTGGTGATCGGGATCGGCAGCCCGCCCTGCACCGTCACCCCACGGGAGAAGCCCATCAACTTGATCGCGATCTGCCCCTGGTCGTGGTACATCGTCACCACTGCGTCAAAGGCACTCGCATCGCCCTGGACCTTGAGGAAAATCGTGTCACCCGGATACGGCCCTTCCGCCGCAATCCCCAACGCCTGCGCCGAACGAACCGCCGGGCCAATGATGTCGAGTTCTTCGCGCCCGAACGAGCCGTTGTCGCCGTTATGCGGGTTCAAGCCGCACACACCGATGCGCGGCTTTTCCAGGCCATTGCGCTTGAGCGCGGTGTCAATCAACTGGATCGCTTCCACCACCCGCGCTTGCGTCAGCATGCCCGGCACCTCGGCCAGGGCCACATGCGAGGTCACCCGCGAGGTCCAGAGGTTGTCGAGCACGTTGAATTCGCAGAACGGCCCGTGGAAATCCAGCAACTCGGCGAACCAGTGCAGCTCATCGTTATGCGCCATGCCGGCCATGTGCAGCGAGGTCTTGTTCAACGGCCCGAACAGCACCGCACCGGTGGTGCCGGCCTCGGTCAGGCGCAGGGCTTTTTCCAGGGTGTCGAGGCTGTAGCGGCCGCCGATGACACTGGCTTCGCTGCGCGGGAACTCACCTATGGTGTCGCCACGAAAGTCATAGAACAGCGGCGTGTTATCGACAAACGACAACTGCTCCAGCGACTCGACCCGACGGTAGGGAAACTCCACCCCGGCGATGCGCATGCCGCGCTGCATTTCCGCTTCATCGGCAATCAGTATCACGTTGGCCTGGCGGCGCACTTCGGGCTCGCCGAGCAGGCGTGCGATCAGTTCCGGGCCGATGCCCGCCGGGTCACCCAGGACCATGGCGATGGTTGTCTTGTTCATGCTTCTCTCCTCAAGGCTTGAGCCCCTGTGCGGTCGATGGCGCAAGGCTCGCAACGATAAATGCGCTGCGCGTTGCTGTAGAACAGACGCTCCTGATCAGCCCTCGGCAGATCAGCAACGATGGATTTGAAACCGCTGTAGATGTCGTCGAACGAGCCGCACAGGCTGTCCACCGGGAAGTTGCTGGCGAACATCACCCGGTCGGTGCCGAACATGGCGATCACTTCGCGCACGATCCAGGCGTTGTCCTTGGCGCGCCATGCCCGCCCCGCCAGTCCCAGCCCCGAAATCTTCACCTGCACGTTCGGCCACTCGGCCAGCCGCGCCATCGCCAAGCGCCAGCCCGCCAGGCCTTCGGCGCTGCGGTCGCTGGGCAAACCGGCGTGGTTGAGGATCAGCGTGGTGCCGGGAAAGTCACGCGCCAGGCGCTCGGCTTCATGCAAGTTCCACCACGGGGTCTGCAAGTCGAAATGCAAACCCAACCCCTGCAGGGCGGCGAAACTACGGCGCCAAGATTCGTCGCTCATCAGGCTGCGCACATGGCCCACTTGCGCAGGCGCAGTCGGGCCGCCGGGTTTGTGCCGCACGCTGCGCACGCACTTGAAACTCGCTTGCTCGCGCAGCACCGCAATAGCGTCCGGGTGATCGAGCCAGGCTTGGGCGACGATGGCATTCGGCACGCCGTAACGCGCGGCGAGCCCTTCGATGAAACGGGTTTCGCCAATCGGGTCACGGGGGTTCCATTCGGTCTCGATGTACACCGTTTGCACGACGTTATGCGGGCCGACATCGGCAAAATATTCGTCGGGCAAATAGCGCCGTTTGATCGCGCTGTAGTCACCGTAGCGAAACGGGATGCTGGCCTCGGGCGCGAGCCACGGATAATCGTTGATCGACGGGTCCCAGAAGTGATGATGGGCGTCGATGATCGGACCATTCCATGGGGTGCCGGGTAAGTCCTTAGTCATGGCGCACCTCATCCAGGCTGATGAACAACGTGGCGAAAACAAAGATCGCCGAGCACACCGCGAAGAACCCCAGCACCGGCGCAAATCCACCGGCCATTTGCAAAATGATCCCCACCAGAATCGGTACCGCAATGCCGCCGGTGCTGCCGGCCATGTTCATCACGCCGCCGATCAACCCGACCCGCGCCGGGGCCGCCAGCAACGCCGGGAAGCTCCAGTAGAGGCTGCCCCACATCAAGAAAAACGCGGTCATGGCCAACAACGCCACGGCCGCAAAAGGATTGCTCAGGGTCGGCAGCAACAGGAACGCACCGAGGGCCACCAGGCCGGAAAACGCCAACAGACTCTTGACCGCCACGCCCCGGCTGACGCCTTTGCGGATCAACCCGTCGCAGAGGAAACCACCGGTCAATGAGCCCAGTGCGCCGCAGATAAAAATCACGAACGTCGCCGCGCCGATGCCCTTGATATCAAAGCCTCGGGCCTGGGCCAGGTAACTCGGGCCCCAGGTCAACAGGCCGAAATACACCATCGCCCAACTGGCGCGACCGATTAGCAAACCGCTCAAGGAACGTGCGGCAATGCCCAGGCCTTTGACCGGCACGCGGGCCGCTTCGGCTGCCGGAGTGGCGCGGCCGGCGTTGATCTTCTCCAGCTCCAGCGCATTCACTTGCGGATGGCTGGCCGGGTCGTCACGCAGATAGCGCCGCGCCAGCCACGCCAGCACCAGCGTGGCGATGCCGGCAATCACGAACGCCAGGCGCCACGAATCCAGCGACGCGATCAGGTAAGCAATGATCAACCCGCCCAACGCCACCCCCAACGGGCTGCCGCTGTCCATCAACACCGCACCGCGACTGCGCTCGCTGGGGGCCAGCCACAGGGAAATCAGTTTGCCGCCCGACGGAAACAACGGCGCCTCGGCGGCACCGAGGGCAACCCGGGCGAACAGCAATGACAAGCCGCCGGTAGCGAAGGCGGCGATCACCTGAAACGTCCCCCACAACCCGGTGGACCAACCGATCACCCGGTGCGGGCCGAAGCGGTCGATCAACCAGCCGCCGGGAATCTGCAACAGCGCATAGGCCCAGAAGAAACTGCTGAGGATCAGCCCTTGCATGCTCGGCGACAGGGAAAATTCATGGGCAATGGTCGGCATCGCAATCGACAGCGACACCCGGTCAATCAGGTTGACCATGGTCAGCGCGAAGATGATCGCGAAGATCCGCCAGCGCACGCTGCTGGCTTTGGTGATGCCGGTCAGCGGTGTGGCCGCTGCCGTGGACTGAACACCTGCGCCGGGCAGATGCAGGGAAGCACTGGGACGAGCCATGGTGCGTACCTCTTTTATTATTGTTGTGGGTGCAGCATTACCGCTTCGAGGCGGCATTGGTGAGCACTATCGAAGGCCCAGTGATAACCGTCTAATCAAAACTTGAAATAAGGCGATAGCCTCGGGTTATGGCATGCCCGGCTTTCAGTACGCTTTCAATGGTTGGCGCCCGGCGCTCATTTCAGCGAAAAGGCTCTAGTGCAAAGCATTCAGCGATGAATGGGATTTTGTCCGTTCAGACCTATAACCCCAGGCTATCGGTGTATGTATTGTTTTGACTAGACGCGGCTGCGGCGGCTTCCCACACTCGGGCCAGGCTTGCGGCTTTCGAGCGCAGACAAGTCACTCATAACAACTACAAGAATGAGGCCCTTCCATGCGAACTGCATTCGCTCGTCGCACCTCCCGCCTGCTCCTGGGCTGCACCCTGGTCGCCGCCGGCACCCTCCCCGCTCTCGCGCACGCCTGGCAACCGGACAAGAATGTCGAAATCGTCGTGGCCGGTGGCCCCGGCGGCGGCACCGACCAGCTCGGTCGCCTGATCCAGTCGATCATCACCACCCACAAGTTTCTCGACGTGAATACCATCGTCCTCAACAAGGGCGGCGGCAATGGCGCCGAAGCGTTCCTCGACTTGAAGATGAACAAGGGTGATCCGGAAAAACTGGTGATCGGCACCAACAACATCTACCTGTTGCCGCTGGTGTCCAAGCTCGGCTACCAATGGCAGGAGCTGACCCCGGTGGCGGCCCTGGCCGAGGACGACTTCATCCTCTGGAGCTACAAAGACGCGCCGTGGAAGGATGCCAAGGGTTTCTACGAAGCCGTCAAGGCTGACCCGTCGAACCTGCGCATGGGCGGCAGCCAGTCCAAGGATGTGGACCAGACCCTGACCCTGCTGCTGAACCAGACCACCGGCAGCAAACTGGTGTACATCCCGTTCAAGAGTGGCAGTGAAGCCGCGACCCAACTGGCCGGCAAACACATCGCCGCCAACGTCAACAACCCCAGCGAAAGCATCAGCCAATGGCGCGGCGACCAGGTCGAGCCGCTCTGCGTATTCAGTAACGAACGCATGAGCTACACCGAGAAAGTCGCGGGCGACAAATCCTGGGCCGATGTGCCGACCTGCCACGAACAAGGCTTGGGCATCGATCAGTACCGCTTCCCGCGCACCGTGTTCATGCCCGGCGAAGTCACCGCCGAGCAACGGGCGTTCTACGTCGATTTGATGCGCAAAGTCACCGAGACGCCGGAGTTCAAGGCCTACGTCAAACAGAACGCACTGGTCCCGACCTTCCTCCAGGGTGATCAGTTGACCGCCTACATTGAAAAGGACACCGCCCGCGTCACCCCGGTGTTCAAAGAGGCTGGCTGGCTGAAAAACTGAGTTGCCTGCGGCCGTCCGCGTGCGCACGGCCGTCACCTGCTGGAGGTGTTTGATGTCCCATTCTTCGGATTCACCGGCGCTGGTCGGTACCCGCTGGGTCGAACTCGGCCTGACACTCTTCACCGCGCTGATCGGCGTGGTGGTGATGTTCGGCAGCGTCGAACAAGGTATTGGCTGGGGCGATTCCGGCCCTGAGCCGGGCTACTTCCCTTTCTACATCGGTCTGTTGTTGAGCGCCGCGAGCGTGGGCAACGGTGTGTTGACCGTGGTGCGCTGGCAAGCCCTGAGCGTTTCGTTCGTCAGCCGCAGCGCATTCAAGCAAGTGTTGTCGGTGTTTGTCCCGATTGCCTTGTTTGTCGGCGCGATGCCGTTCACCGGCATCTATGTGTCCTCAGCGTGTTTCATTGCCTGGTTCATGTGGCGTGACAAGGTGCGCGTCAAACCCTATGGCAAGTGGATGATCGGCACCGTGTCCCTCGGTGCGGTGCTCGCCAGTTACCTGATTTTCGCGCTGTGGTTCAAGGTCCCGCTGGATGCCGGCCCGATGGGCGACTGGATTGCCCTGGCCGGGAGAAATTTCAAATGAGCGAGTTCGATTCCCTGCTGCAAGGCATGAACCTGATCCTGACCCCGGGCCATATCGGCCTGATGGTGATCGGCGTGCTGCTGGGCATTCTGGTCGGCGTACTGCCCGGCCTCGGCGCCCCCAATGGCGTGGCATTGCTGCTGCCGCTGACCTTCACCATGTCGCCGGTGTCGGCGATCATTTTGCTGTCGTGCATGTATTGGGGCGCGCTGTTTGGCGGCTCGATCACCTCGATCCTGTTCAACATTCCCGGTGAGCCCTCATCGGTGGCGACCACCTTCGACGGCTACCCGATGGCCCGGGAAGGTCGCGCCGCCGAAGCCCTGACAGCGGCGTTCAGCTCGGCGCTGATTGGCGCCTTGGCCGGGGTGTTGTTGCTGACGTTTTTGTCGACCCGGATTGCCGCGTTTGCCATGTCGTTCAGTTCGCCGGAGTTCTTCGCGGTGTACCTGTTGGCGTTCTGCACCTTCATCGGCATGAGCAAGAACCCGCCGTTGAAAACCGTGGTGGCAATGATGATCGGCTTTGCCATGGCCGCCGTCGGGATGGACACGGTGTCGGGCAATCTGCGCCTGACCTTCGACCAGCCGATCTTGATGACCGGCATCAGTTTCGAAGTGGCGGTGATCGGTCTGTTCGGCATCGGCGAAATCCTCTGCACCGTCGAAGAAGGCTTGGTGTTTCGCGGCGAGCATGCGCGCATTACACCGATGGTGATCCTGCGGACCTGGGCCAAATTGCCCCGCTACTGGTGGACCATTTTGCGCAGTACCTTGGTCGGTTGCTGGATGGGCATCACGCCGGGCGGTCCGACGGCCGCATCGTTCATGAGCTACAGCCTGGCCCGGCGCTTCTCGAAGAACCGCGAGAACTTTGGTAAGGGTGAACTCGAAGGCGTGATCGCCCCGGAAACCGCCGACCACGCTGCCGGCACCAGTGCCTTGCTGCCGATGCTGACCCTGGGCATTCCCGGCTCGGCAACTGCGGCGGTGATGCTCGGTGGCTTGATGATCTGGGGCCTGCACCCGGGGCCGACGTTGTTCGTCGAGCAGCATGATTTCGTCTGGGGCCTGATTGCGAGTATGTACCTGGGCAACGTGGTGAGCCTGATCGTGGTGTTGGCCACCGTGCCGTTGTTCGCCTCGATCCTGCGCATTCCGTTCTCGATCATTGCGCCGATCATCATCATGGTCTGCGCGATTGGTGCTTACTCGGTGCACAACTCGTTCTTCGACGTGGTGCTGATGCTGGGCTTCGGTGCGCTGGGGTATCTGTTCAAGAAACTCGGTTATCCGATCGCGCCGCTGGTGTTGGCCGCGGTGCTGGGAGATAAGGCTGAAGATGCGTTCCGTCAATCGATGCTGTTTTCCGATGGGCACCTGGGGATTTTCTGGTCCAACCCGTTGGTCGGTTGCCTGACCACAGCAGCGCTGTTGATGCTGTTCTGGCCGTTGATTTCCAAGGCGCTGGCCGCCGTGATCGGGCTGCGCAAACCCCATGTCGCCAAGCCAAAATCGGTGCTGTGACACAGCAATGCTGGCAACGCCTGACATTTGTTGTCAGGCTTGCCGCAGTCTTTTTTGCGAGCGCGGCCCATGACCCGAATTCCTGAAGCCAATGTGATCCACAGTCGCCTGCGTCTGCGCCAATTGCGGCTGATGCTGGCGCTGCAGGAGTTCGGCTCGTTGCGCCGCGCCGCCGACCACATCGGCATGACCCAACCGGCGGCGACCAAGATGCTGCACGAAGCCGAGGACTTGCTCGGCGTCGAGCTGTTCGAGCGCTTGCCCCGGGGCATGCGCTCGATCCCGTTCGGGGAAACCGTCATTTACTACGCGCGCATGGTGTTTGCCGAACTCAGCGGCATGCGTGAAGAACTGGTGGCGCTCGAATCCGGCAATCTGGGGCGCGTGGCGGTCGGGGCCATTCCGGCGCTGGCCTCGGGGTTGTTGACCCGCACCATCGCGACCTTGAAACAAAGCCATCCACGCTTGTCCATGAGCATTCAGGTCGATACCAGCGACGTGCTGGTGCAGGCCTTGTTGCAGGATCAACTGGATATCGTTTTGGGGCGGATTCCCGCCGGGGCGCGGGCCGAAGAGTTGCTGTTCGACAGCCTCGGCGAAGAAGCCCTGTGCGTGATTGCCGGCGCACAGAACCCACTGGCGCAGGAGAAAAACCTGAGTTGGGCCGAGTTGCAGAACATGACCTGGGTGTTGCAACAGCATCCGAGCCCGATGCGCGCGATCATCAATCAGGTGTTCCACAACGCCCGGGTGGATATCCCCAACAGCATTGTTGAAACCACCTCGATCATGACCTTGCTGTCGTTGATCCAGCAGACCGACATGCTCGGCGTCACGCCGGTGTCGGTGGTCGAGGATTACGCCGGGCGTGATTTACTCGCCGTGCTGCCAATCAAGTTTGAAGCGCGGTTGCCGCCGTACGGGTTGATCACCCGGCGTCATCGCATTCAATCCTCGGCGATGCAGGCGTTCATGAATTCGGTGCGGGCCGAGCATGCGCTGGCCAAATAAAAAGGCCCGGGGCATAGGCTCCGGGCCTTTGGGTTTTTACGCTGTTTTACGAAAGACGAAGACCAGGCCGACGATAATCAGCAGCATGCCCATCATGCTCAGCATCGCCAGCCGATTACCGAAAATCAGGTAATCCATCACCGCCGTCACGGCCGGCACCAGGTAAAACAGGCTGGTGACGTTCACCAGATTGCCCCGGGCGATCAGCCGATACAGCAGCAACGTCGCCAGCACCGACACCACCAGGCCCATCCACAACACCGGCACGATAAACCCGCTGCTGTGCTCGAAGTGGAACGGCTGGAACGGTACGAAAATCCCGCACAGCAACAGCCCGGCCAGGTACTGCACCGGCAGCGTGCCGAGGGGATTGTCGGTGATGCGTTTTTGCATGATCGAGCCGAAGGTCATGCTCGCCAGCGCCAGCAACCCAAAGAGCATCCCGGCCAGCGACATCCCGGCCAGACCGATGCCTTGGTACACCACCATGATCAACCCGGCCAGGCCCAGCGCGAGGCCGAACATCCGGCTGATTGAGCGCTGCCGCTCCATGATCACCACGGTGAGGATCGGCTGAACGCCCATGATGGTCGCCATCACGCCCGGCGTGACCTTCAGGTCCAGCGCCAACAGATAGAAAATCTGATAGGCCCCCAGCAACACCACGCCCGTGGCCATCGCATACAGCATCGGCTTGCCGCCCTTGGGCAATTTCAGCTTGAGCAACGGCATCAACAGCACCAACCCGCACAGGGCGATGGTGAAACGAATCAACAGAAAGGCGAACGGTGACGCATGGGCCAAGCCCCATTTGGAGAAGATCGCCCCGCTGCTCCACAGCAGAACGAACAGGCTCGTGGACGCCGCCGCGAGCGCGGATTTTTTCGAAAGAGCAAACATGAGAGACCACCTGTCATCACGCAAAAAGCCAACTCAGCCGAAGCTGAAATTCAGTTGTTTTTTCAGACGGACATTGGGGCACAGCAGGAACAGCTGATCAGCCCGAAATGCCAACGCCTGGCGGTGATACGACTGCGCACACCGGCGTGCTACTGACAGGAGGGGGGTAATGACTGATCTGCGCAGGCTGCTGAATCCCGCACGGCACGACGCCAGCGTTGACCGCTGAATCGACTACCGCGTTGATGTGGGAAGCAGGCATGGGCTGATCTTCAGGAGGGCCGTGCTCGGAAGAGCAGGCGAGCGCCGACTATAACCAGCGCTTGGTATCGATTGCAACGCGCCAAACCGCCTCTGCGCAATAAAACGCGAAACGTTCTGCAACGAATTGTCGCATTACGTGCTTAAATAAAAATCAAACTGAAATAACTAGCAAATGTAGTGATATCCGACACAAACAAGATACAAATCACATATTGCGACAAGGAAAGCGATCCATGCTCAACCCCGACCTTCTTGGATTGGACGCCCCGATGGTGTGGGATACGCAGTTGGCATTCCTCCATCTGAACCAGCTCGAACAGGCGGACACCAAACGCACCGCCGAACGACGCCTGCACGCGCTCGATCTGCTGCCTCCCGAGCTGAACGCGCCCAGCCTGCGCGATGAGTCAGGCCGTCAGCCCATCCCGTCGGTGCTGGCGTCGGAGATTGAAAAGGCGCGGACCAAACGTAAATTGGTGCTGTTCGTCCAGTTGCTGCGCACTGCTGACGGCAACGATTTTCTGCATGCCAACGATGCCCGTGGCGCTCGCTACTGGTTGCCGCTGGGCGCAAGCCTCGTGGACGCGCAACAGCTCACCGGTGCGCTGCAACGCCTGCAAGCCCATATCGCCAAGCCTGTCGTCATCTTTCCAAGCGGTCGCCTGGTTGCGCTGTGCCGTCACGCCAGCACTCCGGCGGATGTCGAGATGGGGCTGTTGAGTTATCCGGCAGAGCTGGATGGAAGCCTTCGAGCCAGGACGGTCGACTCGTCAAAGGTGCGCACACCTCACCTCAAACGCCTTGAAGCCGAAAGCCTGCAAATTATTCGCGAGGCGGTCGCCGAGGCCGAAAATCCGGCGATGCTCTATTCCATGGGCAAAGACAGCGCGGTGATGCTGCACCTCGCCCGCAAAGCGTTTTACCCGTCGCCACCGCCCTTCCCGCTCTTGCATGTCGATACGCGCTGGAAGTTTCAAGAGATGTACCGGTTTCGCGACGTCATGGCCCAGGAAAGCGGCATGGATCTGCTCGTGCACATCAACCCGGACGCCATCAGCAAAGACATCAACCCCTTCGATCACGGCTCGGCCCTGCACACCGACATCACCAAGACCGAAGGGCTCAAGCAGGCGCTGGATCACTACAAGTTTGACGTCGTGTTTGGCGGAGCACGCCGGGATGAAGAAAAATCCCGGGCCAAGGAACGCATTTTTTCGTTCCGCAGCCAAAGCCATCAGTGGGACCCGAAACAGCAACGCCCCGAGCTGTGGAATATCTACAACGCCCGTAAACACCAAGGCGAGAGCATCCGCGTGTTCCCGCTCTCCAATTGGACAGAGCTCGATATCTGGCAATACATCTACCAGGAAAACATCCCGGTGGTGCCGCTGTACTTTGCCAAAGAGCGGCCCGTGGTCGTGCGTAACGGCATGACTCTGATGGTCGACGATGAGCGCATGCCCCTGTTGCCCGGCGAGAAGATTGAAGCCCGGCAGATCCGCTTCCGCACGCTGGGCTGCTATCCCCTGACCGGAGCCGTGGAATCGAACGCCGCCAGCGTCGCCGACATTTTGCTGGAGCTGATCGGCTCCAGCAGCTCCGAACGCCAAGGGCGAGCCATCGACAGTGACAGCTCAGCCAGCATGGAAAAGAAAAAGAAGGAGGGCTATTTCTGATGGCACCTAAAGCACACAGCACCGCCACCGCCATGCCCTCGACCATTGAGGCGTATCTGAAACAGCAACAAGGCCAGGACCTGCTGCGTTTTATCACCTGCGGCAGCGTCGACGATGGCAAAAGCACGCTAATCGGACGCTTGCTGTGGGACGCACGGCAACTGACGGACGATCAACTGACGACCCTGGAAAACGAATCGAAAAAGTACGGCACCCAAGGCGCCGACATCGACTTCGCCTTGCTGGTAGACGGCTTGTCGGCCGAGCGCGAACAGGGCATCACCATCGACGTGGCCTATCGATATTTCGCCACTGCCAAGCGCAAATTCATCGTTGCCGACACGCCCGGCCATGAGCAATACACCCGCAACATGGTCACCGGCGCCTCCACCGCAGACGTGGCGGTCATCCTCGTCGACGCCCGACAAGGTGTACTGACTCAGACCCGGCGACACGCTTACCTGGCGTCGCTGATGGGTATTCGCCAAGTGGTACTGGCGGTAAACAAAATGGACCTGGTCAGCTTCGACGCGGGCATTTTTCAACACGCCGTCGACACGTTCCAGACGTTTGCGCACACCTTGGGCTTTGAAAGAGTCACGCCGATCCCGGTCAGCGCCCTCAAGGGTGACAACATTACGCAACGCTCGGCCCACACACCGTGGTATTCCGGGCCGACGCTAATGGGCTGCCTGGAAACACTCGAGGTCAGTGCGCCCGTCTCCGAGCGACTGGTGTTTCCCGTGCAGTGGGTCAATCGACCCGATGCGTCGTTTCGCGGGTTCAGCGGCTATGTTGCTGAAGGGAAAGTCAGCGTGGGCGACGAGGTGCGCGTCACCCTCTCCGGCCACACTGCGACCGTGACCGACATCGTCAGCATGGACGGCCCGATGCAGGAAGCGTCGTGTGGCGACGCGGTGACGTTGAAGCTAAGCCAGGAAATCGACGCCTCACGGGGCGACATTCTTGCCCTGAGCCAACGCCCGCTGGAAACCACCGACCAGTTCGAAGCAACGCTGGTGTGGATGAATGAAGAGGCAGGTCTGCACGGTCGCAACTACGACATCAAACTGGCCACGCAATGGGCCTCGGCCTCGATCACCAAAATCAAGTATCGCGTCAACATCAACACCCTCGCCCACGACGCCTGCACTCAACTGTCGCTCAATGACATCAGCGTCTGCACCTTCGCGCTCAGCAAACCGTTGGTTTACGACAGCTACCAACACTCCAAGACCCTCGGCAGCTTTATCCTCGTTGACCGCATCAGCAACGCGACAGTGGCGGCCGGCATGATCACCCACAGCTTGCGACGTGCGCAAAACGTGCACACGCAAGTGCTGTCGATCAGCCGCGAACACCGCGAAAAACTCAACGGCCACAAGGGCAAGGTCATCTGGTTTACCGGCCTCTCCGGCTCGGGCAAATCGACACTGGCCAACGCGCTGGAAGTCGAGTTGCACGCCAATGGCTATCGAACCTACCTGCTCGACGGCGACAACGTTCGCCAGGGCCTGAACAAAGACCTGGGCTTTACCGACGCCGACCGCGTGGAAAACATTCGACGCATCGCTGAAGTCGCCAAGTTGATGATGGATGCCGGGCTGATCGTCATGACCGCGTTTATTTCACCGTTCCGCCGGGAACGACAAATGGCGCGCGAGCTGATCGGGGAAGAGAACTTTGTCGAGGTGTTTGTCAGCACGCCGCTGGAGGTGTGCGAGCAGCGTGATGTGAAGGGGTTGTACAAGAAGGCAAGGTCGGGGCAGTTGCCGAATTTGTCGGGGGTGGGGAGTCCGTATGAGCCACCGGTCGATGCTGAAATTACAACAGGCTCGGATGAGATAACCGTGAGTGATTTCATCTCCAGAGTTTTTAAAACCCTAAGCGCATAAATGATCAAAGAGCATCGATTGCCGCTGCAGCCCGTGAAGCGATGGAGCCCGCGACGGGCAACCTGTGGCAAGGGCGCGTGCCCCCTCGCCACAGGTTCGGTCTCAGGCTGAACTGATCGGCCTTACGTTTGAAGACGGTCTTTTTCACTCAATCAAGGGGCGCTACCCGAACAACCAATACCCCAACAACGTCAGCACCACCACCGCCAGCACTGGTCGTAATACGCGGTACGCCTTGGGATGACGGCGCTTCCACTGCTTGACCACACCGCTGAATTTGTCACTGGAGTTCTTGCTCCAGGCATAAACCTGGTTGATCCCGCCGACGCGTTCGTCATCCAGGTTCTGCGGCGCGGTGGCGCGGCCCAGCAGGCCACTGACCCAGCGGTTGATGCGGGTCATGAGGCGGTTGCTCAACGGCCGCTCGATATCGCAGAACAGGATAACCCGGGTTTTTTCGGTTTCATTCTTGACCCAATGTACATAGGTCTCATCGAACATCACGTCTTCACCATCGCGCCAGGCATACACCTGACCGTCGACGAAAATACGGCAATCATCGGAATTGGGGGTCGACAGGCCCAGGTGATAACGCAGGGAGCCGGCAAACGGGTCGCGGTGCGGGTTGAGATGGCTGCCACCCGGCAACAAGGCGAACATTGCGCCTTTCACGTTAGGAATGCTGCTGACCAGCGCGACGGTTTTCGGGCACAGCGCTTCGGCCGATGGCAGGGGCTTGTCGTACCACTTGAGGTAAAAACGCTTCCAGCCTTTTTTGAAGAAAGAGCCGAAACCGGCGTCATTGTTCTTTTCGGCGGCGCGGATGTAGCCCTCGTCGAACAGGTGCATGGCTTCGTCGCGGATGACTTCCCAGTTATCCCGCAGCACATCCAGTTCCGGGAATTTGCTGCGATCCAGGTAGGGTTTGGACGGCACACCGGAGAACAGGTACATCAACGCGTTATACGGGGCAAACAGCGCCGAATGGTTGACGAATTGACGCAGGACCGGCAAACGCGCCTTGCCGCGCAAATGCACATAGAGGGTGCTGCCGATAAACAACAGCAACACCGAGGCCTTCGCGGCAAAGGAAAAGGTCATCAACGACTCCTTGAGATATAAGCAACTGTGCGCAACGCCATTTACCCGACGCGGCAGCCGGCCATGATAACCACTACCGGCCAGGGGAAAAACCCGCATGACTGAACATTCAGTGTTAAGGATTGCGCAACAAAGCACTTATTAACATAAGGTTCCTGAATGAAGGCTGACCTGAGTCATCAAGATTAAAAGATCGCAGCCTGCGGCAACTCCTACAGAAAAAACCGATCGGCGCAGGAGCTGCCGAAGGCTGCGATCTTTTTGATTTTTATTGCTGGGTCTCTGCCTCGGTAAACAGATCGCTGAACAACATGCTCGACAGGTAGCGCTCGCCGGAGTCCGGCAGGATGACCACGATGGTCTTGCCCTGCATTTCCGGGGTTTCGGCCAGACGCACCGCCACGGCCATCGCCGCACCGCAGGAGATACCGCACAAAATCCCTTCTTCCTGCATCAAGCGCAGGGCCATCGCCTTGGATTCTTCATCGGTCACCAGCTCCACGCGGTCAACGATCGACAAATCGAGGTTCTTCGGCACAAAACCGGCGCCGATGCCCTGAATCTTGTGCGGGCTCGGCTTGATCTCTTCGCCGGCGATTTTTTGCGTAATCACCGGAGACGACACAGGCTCCACCGCCACCGAGATGATCGGTTTGCCCTGGGTATTCTTGATATACCGCGAAATGCCGGTAATGGTTCCGCCCGTTCCGACGCCTGCCACCAGCACATCAACCGCGCCGTCGGTGTCGTTCCAGATTTCCGGGCCGGTGGTCTTTTCGTGGATCGCCGGGTTGGCCGGGTTATCGAACTGCGATGGCATGAAGTACTTGGCCGGATCACTGGCGAGAATTTCTGCCGCTTTGTCGATAGCTCCCTTCATGCCCTTGGCCGGCTCGGTCAGCACCAGCTCGGCGCCCAACGCCTTGAGCACTTTGCGTCGCTCGATACTCATGGACGCCGGCATGGTCAGCATCAGTTTGTAGCCACGGGCGGCGGCGACGAACGCCAGGCCAATCCCGGTGTTGCCCGAGGTCGGCTCGACGATGGTCATGCCAGGCTTGAGTTTGCCGGTGCTTTCGGCGTCCCAGATCATGTTCGCGCCGATCCGGCACTTGACCGAGTAACCAGGGTTGCGTCCCTCGATCTTGGCCAGGATGGTCACGCCACGCGGCGCGATGCGGTTGATCTGCACCAGCGGCGTATTGCCGATGGAATGGGCGTTGTCAGCGAAAATACGGCTCATGGCTGGGTCCTTATGCAGCATTGAATAAGCGCTCCAAGGTATGCCTGTTGCCGATGGTCGTCCAGTCAGGGCGAACGTCCGCCGGCGCCAGCAGTCAATCGCTTAACACTGCCAAGGAATTGCCACCATGAAGCGTCGATACAGTTGGCCCCTGTGGACCCTCGCCGGCCTCGTTGCATTGCTGATTGCCCTGGATATCGCCCTGCCCTACCTGGTGCGCAACTACCTCAATGACAAACTGGCCGACATGGGCGACTACCGTGGCCAGGTCACTGACGTGGATTTGGCGCTGTGGCGCGGCGCCTACAAAATCAATGGCCTGAAAATCGTCAAGACCGACGGCAAAGTCCCGGTGCCCTTCGTGAATGCGCCGCTGATCGATCTTTCGGTCAGTTGGCACTCGCTCTGGTACGACCATGCGGTGGTGGCCGAGGTGAAATTCATCCAGCCTGAGGTGAACTTCGTCGATGGTGGCGCCAACAAGCAGAATTCCCAGACCGGTCGCGGCACTGACTGGCGTGCCCAATTGGGTAAATTGCTGCCGATTACGCTTAACGAAGTGCGGATCGACGACGGGAAAATCAGCTTTCGCAATTTCAACTCCTCCCCGCCAGTGAACATGAACGCCACCCAGGTCAACGCCAGCCTCTACAACCTGACCAACGTGGTCGACACCGAAGGCAAGCGCGACGCGCGGTTCGAAGGTAAGGCCCTGCTGCTGGGCCATGCCCCGCTGGAAACCACCGCCACGTTCGATCCGCTGAGCAACTTCGAAGACTTCGAGTTTCGCCTGCGGGCCAAGGACATCGAACTCAAACGCATGAACGACTTCGCCTCGGCCTACGGCAAATTCGACTTTAATGCCGGCCATGGCGATGTGGTGATCGAAGCCGAAGCCAACAAGGGCCAGCTCAAGGGCTACATCAAACCGCTGCTGCGTGACGTCGAAGTGTTCAATTGGCAGCAGGATGTGGAAAACAAGAACAAAGGCATTTTACGTTCCGTGTGGGAGGCCATCGTCGGCGGCAGCGAAACCGTGCTGAAAAACCAGCGCAAGAACCAGTTCGCAACCCGGGTCGAACTCAGCGGCAACGTTCATCAGCAAGATATCAGCGCGTTCCAGGCGTTTTTGCAGATTTTACGCAATGGTTTCGTCCAGGCGTTCAATGCGCGGTATGAACAGCCGAAGCCGGATGCCGGTTAAGGTTTACGGGGGACGGTATAGCGACCGGTTTGCTCGGCCGCCGCCAATGCTGAAGCTGTTGCCCGTCAATAAAGGTCAGGGCCAGACGATAATCCGGCAAAGCCCTTACGGCTGTCAGCCGTGGTCGCTTCATGGGTAACATCGTTTCCGGCCTTCCAACAATCGACATGACGCAAAGGCTATCGCCAAATCGGCGATACTTGAAGGCTGGCCTTCGGCCGAGACTGAGTCGAGATGTGACGCCCCATTCAGAGACTGAATAACCCGTCTGCGTTCACAGTCGACCGGGCAGCGCGTTATAGTCGGGCATCACACCTATTGCGCCCCGCCCTGCCCCGTCAGGTCGGCGTTACCGTTCGAGGATTAGCAGATGAAGTTCGAAGGCACCCAGGCCTACGTCGCCACCGATGACCTGAAGCTGGCGGTCAACGCCGCTATCACCCTGGAGCGCCCGCTGTTGGTCAAGGGCGAACCGGGCACCGGCAAAACCATGCTCGCCGAACAACTGGCCGAATCCCTTAGTGCCAAGTTGATCACCTGGCACATCAAGTCCACCACCAAGGCGCATCAGGGCCTGTACGAGTACGACGCGGTCAGCCGCTTGCGCGACTCGCAACTGGGCACCGAGAAGGTTCACGACGTCCGCAACTACCTGAAAAAGGGCAAGCTGTGGGAAGCCTTCGAATCCGAGGAGCGGGTGATCCTGCTGATCGACGAAATCGACAAGGCTGACATCGAGTTCCCGAACGACCTGCTGCAAGAACTCGACAAGATGGAGTTCTACGTTTACGAGATCGACGAGACCATCAAGGCCAAGGTCCGCCCGATCATCATCATTACTTCCAACAACGAGAAAGAGCTGCCGGACGCGTTCCTGCGTCGCTGCTTCTTCCACTACATCGCCTTCCCGGACCGCACCACGATGCAGCGGATCGTCGACGTGCATTACCCGAACATCAAGAAAGACCTGGTCAGCGAAGCGCTGGACGTGTTCTTCGACGTGCGCAAAGTGCCGGGCCTGAAGAAGAAGCCTTCAACCTCGGAACTGGTGGACTGGCTCAAACTGCTGATGGCCGACAACATCGGCGAAGCGGTGCTGCGCGAACGCGATCCGACCAAGGCCATCCCGCCGCTGGCCGGTGCGCTGGTGAAGAACGAACAGGACGTGCAATTGCTTGAGCGTCTGGCGTTCATGAGCCGTCGCGGCTCTCGCTAAGAATCAATAAGGGCGACTGCCATGCTGCTCAACCTGTTCAATGAAATGCGCGCCGCCAAGGTGCCGGTCTCGGTGCGCGAGCTGCTGGACCTGATCAACGCGCTGAAACAACGCGTGACCTTCGCCGACATGGACGAGTTCTATTACTTGTCCCGAACGATTCTGGTGAAGGACGAAAAGCATTTCGACAAGTTCGACCGGGCCTTCGGTGCTTACTTCAATGGCCTGGAAAAACTCGACGATCACCTTCAGGCGTTGATCCCCGAAGACTGGCTGCGCAAGGAGTTCGAACGCTCCCTGAGCGATGAAGAGCGGGCGCAGATCCAGTCCCTCGGCGGCCTCGACAAGTTGATTGAAGAGTTCAAGAAGCGCCTCGAAGAACAGAAAGAACGCCACGCCGGCGGCAACAAATGGATCGGTACCGGCGGCACCAGCCCGTTTGGTTCCGGCGGCTTCAACCCGGAAGGCATTCGGGTCGGCGATGCCGGCAAGCGCCAAGGCAAAGCGGTCAAGGTCTGGGATCAGCGCGAGTACAAGAACCTCGACGATTCGGTGGAACTGGGCACGCGCAACATCAAGGTTGCCCTGCGCCGGCTGCGTAAATTCGCCCGTCAGGGTGCCGCCGAAGAGCTGGACATCGATGGCACCATCGACCACACCGCCAAGGACGCCGGCCTGCTGAACATCCAGATGCGCCCGGAGCGGCGTAACACCGTCAAGTTGTTGCTGCTGTTCGACATCGGCGGTTCGATGGACGCCCACGTGAAGATCTGCGAGGAACTGTTCTCGGCCTGCAAGACCGAGTTCAAACACCTGGAGTACTTCTACTTCCACAACTTCCTGTATGAGTCGGTGTGGAAAAACAACATGCGCCGTACTTCCGAGCGTTTCTCGACGCAGGACTTGCTGCACAAATACGGCGCCGACTACAAAGTGATCTTCATCGGCGACGCCGCCATGGCGCCCTACGAAATCACCCAGGCCGGCGGCAGCGTCGAGCACTGGAACGAAGAGCCGGGCTATGTGTGGATGCAGCGCTTCATGGCGAAATACAAAAAGCTCATCTGGATCAATCCGTACCCGAAAGACACCTGGGGCTATACCTCGTCGACCAACATCGTGCGGGATTTGATTGAGGACCAGATGTATCCGCTGACCTTGCGCGGGTTGGAGGAAGGGATGCGGTTTTTGTCCAAGTAAACGCAAAAAGATCGCAGCCTTCGGCAGCTCCTACGCCGATCTCTGTAGGAGCTGCCGCAGGCTGCGATCTTTTGATCTTCACCTGAACCGCTGCAAATACCCGACCTGCTCCCGATGCGCCACATCCTGCACCACCGGCCGCAACCGCACCTTAGCCCCCGGCAAACACTGCGCCAGCCGCGCCAATGCCAACGGCGTCAACGCGCCTAATCGCGGATAGCCGCCGATGGTCTGTCGATCATTAAGCAACACAATCGGCTGCCCGTCCGGCGGCACCTGCACCGCGCCGAGCGGGATGCCTTCGGAGATCATCGGTTTGCCCTGATACTCCAGCGGCGTGCCCAACAGACGAATGCCCATGCGGTCGGCGCGACTGTCCAGAGCCCAGACGCTGTTGAACGCATCAAACAGGCTTTGCCCGCTGAACGCGCCGATCTGCGCACCGAGTACCACATCCAGCGGCGTATCGGGTTTGAAATCCGGAACCTGTTCGCGCGGCAGTTCCCGCAGCAAGATCAGGTCACTGCCGCAATAGCTCAGTTGCGCCCCTTTGGCCAAGGGCCGGCCCATGCCATCCAGCCCACCGAGTTCTTCGCGGACCACCGTCGAGCTACTGCCTAGGACCTTCGGCGCGTCAAACCCGCCCGGCGCCGCCAGATAGGCTCGCGCGCCGAGCAGCGGTCGGGTGAATTGCAAACGCTGACCTTTGTGCAGGCGGAAACTGCGCCACGGCGCCAACGCTTCGCCATTTATTTGCGCGCCCAAATCAGCCCCGGCCAGCGCCAGCACACAATCCTCTTCAGCGACGACGGTGAAGCCGCCGAGGGTGATTTCCACCACCGGCGCATCCAACCCGTTGCCGAGCAGCCAATTGGCCCACGACATCGAGCGCCAATCCAGTCCGCCGCCCTGGGTCACGCCCAAGTGCCGCACGCCGAAACGGCCGGCATCCTGTAACAGGCACAGCGGCGTACTTGCCTCGATAAACAGTCGGCTCATGCCTGGGCCTCCAGCGGCGTGTCGTCACCGCCCAGGTTAATGAATTCGGCATGGCTGACCGCTTCGAAGCGCACCGTGTCGCCGGGTTGCATCAGGCTGTAGCCGTCGCGTTCACGGTCGAACAGTTTGGCCGAGGTGCGGCCGATCAGGTTCCAGCCGCCGGGGGACACCACCGGGTAAGCGGCGGTTTGCCGTTCGGCAATTCCCACACTGCCCGCTGCTACTTTCTTACGCGGGGTGTTCAAACGCGGCGCGGCGAGCTCTTCCTCAACCAACCCCATAAAGGCAAACCCTGGCGCGAAGCCCAGGGCGAACACCTGGTACTCGCGCTCGCTGTGGCGGCGGATCACGTCGTCCACCGACAGGCCACTGCGTTGGGACAACAGGCTCAATTCGGGGCCGACGCTCAAGTCGTACCAGACCGGCAGCACATGGCATTTGCCCGTGGTGCTGGCGTTAGGCGACAGATCGATCAACGCTTCAGCGATCAACGCCCGCGCCTGGGCCGGACTCAACGCAGTCAGATCGTAATGGACCATCAACGTTGTGTAAGACGGCACCAGGTCGATCAAATGCCCGGCAAACGCCGCACGCAGGCTTTCACTGGCGGCGAGCATCCATGGCATGTTGGCTTCAGCGATTTCATCGAACAGACGCACCATCAGGCAGTCCAGTGCCACCACTTCCACCCGTGGTTTCATGACACGCTCTGCTGATTTAAGGCCTCGCGGATACGCCGCACGGCGGCCACCGAACTGGCGTTGTCACCGTGCACGCACAGGGTGTTGGCCTGCAGATGCAAAGCGCTGCCGTCGCTGGCCGTGAGATGGTCGCCACGGGCAATGATCAGCGCCTGTTCGATGATTTTTTCGGGATCGTGATGCACCGCCCCTGGCAGTTGTCGCGAAACCAGCCTCCCGGCGCTGTCGTAGGCGCGGTCGGCGAAAGCTTCGAACCACAGGGTCACGCCGTATTCATCGCCCAGTTGCTGCGCGGCGCGGTTGTCGCGGGTGGCCATCAGCATCAGCGGCAAGGTGCGGTCGTAAGCCGCCATGGCCTGTAGCACCGCGCGCAATTGCGCCGGGTTGGCCATCATGTCGTTGTACATCGCGCCGTGGGGTTTGACGTAGCTGACCCGCCCGCCCTGGGCCCGGCAAATGCCGTCGAGGGCGCCGATCTGGTAATGCAGGATGTCTTGCAGTTCCTGGGCGGTGTAGGCCATCGAACGCCGGCCGAATCCCACCAAGTCTTGATAGGCCGGGTGCGCGCCGATCTGCACGTCGTGGCTCAGGGCCAGGCTGACGGTCTTGCGCATGATGCTCGGGTCGCCGGCATGGAAGCCGCAGGCAACGTTGGCGCAGTCGATGAAGGGCATGACCTCGGCGTCCAGACCCATGGTCCAGTTGCCGAAGCTCTCGCCGATGTCGCAGTTCAATAGCAGGCGGCTCACGGTGAACACTCCTGTAGTTTTGTTCTTCTTTATCTGTAGGGCATTTGCCCGGCAGATTATCAGTTGCTGAGCATTTAGCTATTGGGCTTCAAGTTGCTTGCCACGGGTTTCCGGCAGACTTAAAGCCGCAAGGATGACCACACCGTAGGACACCGCCGCAAACGCCCCGATACCTACACTCAGTGGCACCTTCTGGCTAAGTAACCCGATCAACAGTGGAAACAACGCCGCCAACGCCCGCCCGATGTTGTAGCAAAAACCCTGGCCCGAACCGCGAATTCGCGTGGGGAACAACTCCGTCAGAAACGCGCCCATGCCGCTGAAAATCCCCGAGGCAAAGAAGCCCAGCGGGAAGCCCAGCCACAGCATCACACCGTTGCTGACGTGCAGTTGGGTGTAGAGCAGCACGATGGTGAACGAGCCGACGGCGAACAGAATGAAGTTTTTCTTGCGGCCAAGGATGTCGGTCAAATAGGCGCTGATGACATAACCGACGTAGGACCCGACGATCACCATTGCCAGATAACCGCTGGTGTTGAGGACGCTCAAGCCCCGCTCGTTCTTCAGAAACGTCGGCAGCCAGGAGGTGATCGCGTAGTAGCCGCCCAGTGCGCCAGTGGTCAGCACCGACGCGCGGATGGTGGTGAACAGAATGCCGGGGGTGAAGATCTCGTAGAACTTCGCCGGGTTGCCCGGCTCTTGTTTGGCTTTGGCTTCGCGATAGATCTCTGGGTCCTTGACCAACCGACGGACGAAAATCACGAAAATTGCCGGGACGATGCCGAGGATGAATAGTGCGCGCCAGGCGTCTTCCGGCGGCAGCACCGAGAACAGCAGCGCATACAGAATCGCCGTCAGCCCCCAACCCAGCGCCCAGCCCGATTGCACCATGCCCACCGCTTTGCCACGGTCCTTGGCGCGAATCACTTCACCCATCAACACCGCGCCGGCCGTCCATTCACCGCCGAAACCGAAGCCCATCAAGGTGCGGCTGATCAGCAGTTGTTCGTAGTTTTGCGCGAAGCCGCAGAGGAAGGTGAAGAAGGCAAACCACAACACCGTCAATTGCAAAGTGCGTACACGGCCGATGCGGTCGGAGAGAATCCCCGCCACCCAGCCGCCGATGGCCGAAGCGATCAGGGTGCTGGTGTGAATCAGCCCGGCCTGCCCGGTGGTGATGCCCCACATGGCAATCAGGGTCGGCACCACGAAGCTGAGCATCTGGGTGTCCATGCCGTCCAGGCCATAGCCGATCTTGCAGCTCCAGAACGTGCGGCGTTCCTGTTTGTTGATGTTGCGATACCAGTCGAACGGTCCCGGGCGAGTCGTGGCCTTGGGGATGTCGAGGGTGTCGGGCGCACTCATGGCAAGTCTCCGTACAAATTTTATTGGTATTGTTCTGAGCCCCGACGACGCCTATCGTGGGAACCGGATGGCCTGATTTTTGGGCGCCCGGCCATGCGGCGTCCAACTAATAAAACCCCGGCTCAGGCATAAGAAAAAGTTGATCACATGAACCTGAAGTTCCTCGAGACCTTTGTCTGGGTCGCCCGACTCAAGAGTTTCCGCCTGACCGCCGACAAGCTCTTCACTACCCAGGCGTCGATTTCCAGCCGCATCGCGGTGCTTGAAAGTGAGCTGGGGGTGAAGCTGTTCCTGCGCGATTCCCGGGGGGTGAGCCTGACGCCCGAAGGCTTGAAAGTGCTCGAATACGCCGAGCAGATGATGGACACCATGCAGGCGCTCAAGCAGTCGATCGAGACCCGTTCGAGCAAGGTCGGGCGGGTGCGCATCGGCGTGATGGACACGGTGATTCACACATGGCTCAGCCCGTTGGTGGCGCAGATGATGGATCACTACCCACTGGTGGAAATCGAGTTGGTCGCCGATACCTCGCTCAACCTCTGCGATCAGCTGCAAAAAGGCTTTCTCGATCTGATCCTGCAAACCGACCTGCTGCGCCAGGAAAGCGTGCGCAGCCTGGAACTGGCCAGCCACCCGATGGGCTGGATCGTCGCCAGCCATTCCATCTACAACCGCGAGTATTCCGGTTTGGCCGACCTGGCCCGGGAGCGGATCATCACCTACTCGAAAAACTCCCATCCGCATCAGGACATCATGAGCCTGATGCAGGCCAATGGTGTGATGACGCCACGGTTGAACTGTGTGAACTCGGTGTCGGCGATTACCCGGTTATTGCGTGATGGCTTCGGGATTGGCGCGTTGCCGCCGGTGCTGGTGGCCGAGGAGCTGGCGCGGGGGGAATTGACCTTGCTGGCCATCGATCAACGGCCACCGAATTTGCAGGTGGTGGTGTCGTGGCGGGTCGGGGTGGAATGGGTCGAGGAGATGGTGACGTTGTGTCAGCAGGTGCTGGAGGGGTATGCGCGCAAGGTGGGTGAGGGTTACATCGTTTTGAATCGTTAAAGATCAAAAGATCGCAGCCTTCGGCAGCTCCTACGCCGATCTCTGTAGGAGCTGTCGAGTGAAACGAGGCTGCGATCTTTCGCGCATCAAAGCCCACGCACATCCCGATCTTCAATCGGCCGGCTCTGGCGCAGGCGTTTGCCGCCCAGCACCACCCAGTCGATCAACCGGAACAGGCATTCAATGCCGAACGACAGCAGCAACGCGCCGCTCATGCCCCAGATCATCGCTTCCGGCGTCAGCAGGATCTGGTAGCTGTAGCCGTTCCAGGTTTCCTTGCGAATATCCGGGTCAGCGGCCAGCGCCACTTGCAGGAAGCGGATGTACCACGGGCCCTGCATCGCCTGGAACTGTTTATCCAGCGCCAATTGACGGGTCAGCAGGTTGCTCAGGCTGTCGGCATCGCTGCGAAAGATCGGGTCTTCACTCGCCCGATAATGCGCGACCAGCGCCTGCATATCACCCTTGAAAAATTCGTTGGCGGTGCCCTGAAAACCACTCAAACCGGTCTGCGCTTCAATCAGATGCGCTTCGACCCGCTTGGCGTAATCGCTGATGAAGCCCGGCACCTGGACACCGATCAACAGGCCCGCCGCAAACAACACCAGCCGTAGATAACTGAGCAACATGGGGGTGAGTCCTTATTCGGTCTTGCCCTGGCTGACGCATTCACCGCGTCGCCACAGGCTCCATTGGCCCGGTTCGTAGCGGGTCCAGGTTTCGTTTTCGGTCAAGGGTTCGGTGGCGATCACCGTGACCACGTCGTTGGGCGTAGTTTCGGCCTGGAAATCGACGATCACATCGACGTCCTTCAAGCGCGCCGGGCCAAATGGTGCGCGGCGGGTGATCTGCGCCAGTTTGGTCGAGCAATAGCAGAACAGCCAGTCGCCGTCGCTGAGCAGGCAGTTGAACACGCCTTTGCTGCGGTATTCGGCGCAGGCGGCCACCAAGTCCGGCAGTAATTCTTCGATTTCCACCGGTTCAGGGAACGCTGCACGAACGCGGTTGAGCAAATCGCAGAACGCCGCTTCGCTGTCGGTATCGCCGACCGGGCGGTAAAAACTTTTGATGGGTTCAAAGTCCGCAAGTTGGCCGTTATGGGCGAAACACCAGTTACGCCCCCACAACTCCCGGACGAACGGGTGAGTGTTGGACAGGCAAACCTTGCCGACATTGGCCTGGCGAATATGCCCGATCACCACTTCGCTCTTGATCGGATAACGCTGCACCAGGTTGGCCACTTCAGACTCGCAGCTGGCCGCCGGGTCCTGGAACAGGCGCAGACCACGGCCCTCGTAGAAGGCGATGCCCCAACCGTCACGGTGCGGCCCGGTACGCCCGCCGCGCTGCATCAGCCCGGTGAAGCTGAACACGATATCGGTCGGGACATTGGCGCTCATGCCCAATAACTCACACATGCTCGGACTCTCGCTTCAATGCAGGGGCACCGTTACAAACGCGGTTCGATGCGCGAACGCTGGGGATTGTTCGGGATCGGTGGCCGGCCGTAGCGATCATCGCCGGCGACGCCGAACGGTTGATCGTCTTCACGTTCGTCAGCCTTGATCGCAGCCTTGGCGGCCGCCGCCTGTTCCTTACGCGCATTGGCCGCGCGCTCGATCGGCCAGCGGATCAGCACCAGGATCAGGTACAGGCCGAAGGCGATCATGCTGTACATGAACAGATCGGAAATCGCCCGCCAGGCGTTGTTGCCCACTTTGAACGCCAGGTCCAGCGCCGTAATGGCGATGGCCGGGGCAACCTTGTCCTTCACCGGATCGATGATGGTCGGGCTGAACAGCAACACCGCCATGAGCAGCCGCAGTGGCTCGCGCAGGTAGCGCCACATCCAGCGGGTCAAGCGCATCCACACCAACAGGCAGCCTAAAGCGGCAAAGGCGTAGAGGCCCCAAGCGATCAGATAGTCGTTCTCGGTCATGGTGTCCATGGCAAGGCAGGCAAAGAGGCGCTTATAGTAACGACTTTTCGCCTGTCAGGCTTGTCCCAATACCAGCCTGCTACGCGCAGCCCCTGTGGGAGCGGGCTTGCTCGCGAAGAGGGCGTGTCAGTCGACATCATTGTTGTCTGATACACCGCTTTCGCGAGCAAGCCCGCGCCCACAAGGATCTGCAGCGGCATCAAGCCCCGCGAAACCCTTATTCCGTACATTGTTCGAGAGCCCTCCATGCCCGTATCCGCCAACGTCACCAGCGCCCCGATTGCCCACAAGGCCGAAGGTTCTGACCCGTATGCCTGGCTCCAGGAGCGCGACACCGACGCGGTGCTCGACTACCTGAAGGCTGAAAACAGCTATCAAGAAGCGCAAACCGCCGATCAGGCCGGGCTGCGCGAAACCCTGTTCGAAGAGATCAAGGGCCGGATTCTCGAAACCGACCTGTCCCTGCCCTCGCCTTGGGGCCCGTACCTGTATTACACGCGCACCACGGCCGGTGACGAATACGCCCGCCACTACCGCTGCCCGCGCCCGGCCGATGACAGCCTGCTCATCGATGAAAGCCAGGAACACCTGCTGCTGGACCCGAACGAATTGGCCAATGGCGGCTTTTTCTCCCTCGGCGCGTTCAGCATCAGCCCGGATCACCAGCGCCTGGCCTACAGCCTCGACACCACGGGCGATGAGGTTTACACGCTGTTCGTCAAGGAACTGTCCAACGGCAAGGTCAGCGAACTGGAGTTCGAAGACTGCGACGGCAGCATGACCTGGGCCAACGACAGCCTGACGCTGTTCTTCGGTGAACTGGACGACACCCATCGCCCGCACAAACTGATGCGCTATCGCCTGGACGGCACAGCGGCCGAAGAAGTCTTCCATGAGCCGGACGGCCGGTTCTTCCTGCATTGCTACCGGTCCAGCTCCGAGCAGCAATTGCTGTTGTCCCTGGGCAGCAAGACCACCAGCGAAGTCTGGGTGCTCGACGCCTTCCAGCCGCACCAGGCCTTTACCTGCCTGGCGCCACGGGTTGAAGACCACGAGTACGACGTCGATCACGGCGCCCTCGACGGTCAATGGACCTGGTTTATCCGCACCAACCGCGATGGCATCAACTTTGCCCTGTACACCGCCCTCGATACCGGCGTGGCGCCGACCGAGGCCGACTGGCAGAACCTGATCCCCCACAGCAACACGGTGATGCTTGAAGGCCTGAGCCTGAACGTCGAAGCCGTGACCCTGAGCCTGCGAGAAGGGGGGTTGCCGATCATTGAGGTGCGCCCACAAGGCCTGACGCCTTATCGGGTGCAATTACCGGACGCGGCCTACAGCCTGCATGTGCAGAACAGCCTGGAATTTGTCAGCGACAAAATTCGCCTGCGCTACGAAGCGTTGAACCGTCCGGCGCAGGTCCGCCAGTTGGACCTGGCCACGGGCGAGCAGAAAGTGCTCAAGCAAACCCCGGTGCTCGGCCCGTTCGACGCCGATGCCTACGTCAGCCAACGCCTGTGGGCGACCGCGCCGGACGGGACGCAGGTGCCGATCAGCCTGGTGGTTAAACGCGAAGCCCTCGGCAAGCCGACGCCGCTGTATCTGTACGGCTATGGCGCGTATGGCGAAAGCCTCGACCCGTGGTTCTCCCACGCCCGCCTGAGTTTGCTGGATCGCGGCGTGGCGTTTGCCATCGCCCACGTGCGCGGCGGTGGTGAACTGGGCGAAGCCTGGTACCGCGCCGGCAAGCAGGAGCACAAGCACAACACCTTCAGCGACTTTATCGCCTGCGCCGAACACTTGATCGCCAACGGGTTGACCACGCCGTCGCAATTGGCGATCAGCGGTGGCAGCGCCGGGGGGTTGCTGATCGGCGCGGTACTCAATCAACGTCCGGAGCTGTTCGCGGCGGCGATTGCCGAGGTGCCGTTCGTCGATGTGCTCAACACCATGCTCGACCCGGACCTGCCCCTGACCGTCACCGAATACGACGAATGGGGCAACCCTGAAGAGCCAGACGTCTATGATCGGATCAAGGCCTACGCCCCGTACGAAAACGTCAGCGCCCAGGCCTATCCGGCGACCCTGGTGATCGCCGGCTACAACGACAGCCGCGTGCAGTACTGGGAAGCGGCCAAGTGGGTGGCGAAATTGCGCGCGACCAAAACCGACGACAATCCCCTGTTGCTCAAGACCGAGTTGGGTGCCGGGCATGGCGGAATGAGCGGTCGATATCAGGGATTACGTGACGTAGCCCTCGAATACGCATTTGTTTTCAAGGTTTGGGGCATTGCCTGAGGAACTTGGCCCGGTGTTCCGGTCTTAAGACCAGTACGCCGGGCCCAATGCCACATACATCCCGCTGTAGGAGCATGGCTTGCCCGCGATGACGGTATCACTGACGACTACTATGTTGAATGTGAGGGCCTCATCGCGGGCAAGCCATGCTCCTACAGGGACGCGGCGAGCCCGAAACAGCAACAGACCACAAAAAAAAGACCGTGACGACATGTCAGAACCGACCTTACTGAACAACGAAATTCGCGACTGGCTGATGGACTGCGGCCTGTTCAATCAACTGCTGCCCGCCGACTTCGCCGCCGCTTCCGGCTACTTCAGCATCAGCACCATCGCCCAGGGCGAAGAAATCTTTCACGAGGGCGATGCCGGCAGTTTCATGTGCATCATTCACACCGGCCAGGTCTCGGTGCAAAAGACCACCAGCGACGGGCAAACGGTGATCATGGCCACCCTGCGCAGCGGTCGGGCGTTCGGCGAGATGGCCGTGCTCGACGGCGAACGGCGTTCGGCCAGTTGCGTCGCGGCGAGCAACTGCCAATTGCTCAACCTGGGCAAGGACTCGCTGGAAAAAATGCTCAACGACGCACCAAAAATAGCCGCCAAGATCATCCGCGCCCTCGCCGTCTCCCTGTCCAAACGCCTGCGCATGGCGGATGGGCAGCTACTGTCGCAACAGATCTAACCACCCGGCGATTTGATCTTCGTACTGTTCTGCTCAAGGCCCGGCAACGGCTGGTCCTTGGACGGCGGGCTGGGCATTTCAATCGGCACAAGGGGCGGGCCGCCGCTGCCCGTTCCGGTCCTGGGCACGCTGGTGGGGGTGATCTGCGGGTACGGCGTGGGGGTCGCGGTGCCGGGCGAACCGGGCATCGGCGCAGGGCTGGTGGGGATGGTTTGCTGCTCCTGGGCCTGCACTGCAGTTATCGAGAGCGCGGCCAAGGCAATGACCGTTAGAATGGTGCGCTTCATCAATGGCTCCGTTGGCCTTGTTGTCTGCCTGCAGGCTACTCCCAACGGCGTCCGTTTGCCTTATGCCAATTTTTTCCAAGAGCCTCCCATGAAACGTTTCGTTCTGCTCGACACCGCCCCCATCCCTGAAAACGGCGGTGCCCTGTGCCTGTTCGAATACGGTGAAGATTTCGTCATCAAAATCCAGGGTGGCGACGGCGGGCAATTGATGAACACCCGCATGCACGGTTCCGAAGACGCCTTGGCCGAGATCCCCTGCCGCAAAGTCGCCGGCCGACCGAACTCCCGCGTGTTAATCGGTGGCCTGGGCATGGGCTTCACCCTCGCCTCGGCCCTCAAGCATTTGGGCAAGACCGCTGAAGTGGTGGTCGCCGAACTGGTGCCCGGTGTGGTCGAGTGGAATCGCGGACCGCTGGGTGAGAAGGCTGGCAACCCGCTGCTCGACCCGCGCACGGTGATCCGCATGGAAGACGTGGCCAAAGTGCTGCAAGCCGAACCCCAGGGTTTCGACGCGATCATGCTCGACGTCGACAACGGCCCCGAAGGCCTGACCCAGCGCGCCAACAGTTGGCTCTATTCCTCCGGAGGCCTGAGCGCCTGCGCCAAGGCCCTGCGGCCCAAAGGCGTGCTGGCGGTGTGGTCGGCCAGCGCTGACAAGCAATTTTCCGACAAGTTGAAGAAGGCCGGCTTCAAGGCCGAAGAAGTCCAGGTCTTCGCCCACGGCAACAAAGGCACGCGCCACACCATCTGGATTGCCGAGAAGCTCAAGGGCTGAGCTAAACTCCGTTTATTACCGTCATTAGTCTTTTACAAAGGTGAACCCATGAGTTCGTCCACCCCGACCAATACCTCGAAGCTGGATCGCATCCTCGCCGACAACCAGCGCGACAAGGAAATGGGTTACCGCGACAAGGCCCTGAAGATGTACCCGCACGTGTGCGGCCGCTGCGCCCGTGAATTCGCCGGCAAGCGCCTGAGCGAACTGACCGTGCACCACCGCGACCACAACCACGACAACAACCCTCAGGACGGCTCGAACTGGGAATTGTTGTGCCTGTATTGCCACGACAACGAACACTCGCGCTACACCGACCAGCAGTACTTCCACGAAGGCTCCCTGAGCACTCCGAAAATCGCCAAGGCCACGCACAACCCGTTTGCGGCACTGGCCGGGCTGATGAAAAAAGAAGAAGACTGACCTCATCTCCTGTGGGAGCGGGTTTGCTCGCGAAGAGGCCGTCAGATTCAACATCCTCGTTGACTGACACCCCGCCTTCGCGAGCAAGCCCGCTCCCACGGTCGTTTCGTGTTCCCACCGGCAATTACTTGCCGCTCCCGGCAATCGTTGCCGCATCACAAACATGTCAAAACCGCTACAAACCCGTCGTCAAACTGCCCATCCCCCTACTGGCACTGTTCTTGCGATGTATCAGCATCAATACACTCAAGGCAGTGAACGATGAACGTCTCCTCAACCTTCAACAGCCCCGCGATGCTGGCTTATGGCGCGGCTGCCCAGGCCAAGGCTAAAACCGCTGCCACCGAGCAGGCGAGCAACGACGCCAAGACCGGCGACGCGGTCAGCCTCTCGAAAAAATCCACCGACTACAGCGGTTCGATCGGCAACAACACGCCGTACTTCCCGGTGCGTGCCGGCATGAACGCCGATGCCCTGGTGCTGGGCGTTACCCAGCCAGGCGCGGTGTCCAGCTCCAAGGACAAGACCTTCGCGGACGTAGCCGTGGACGCGCGCAAACGCATGGACGACAAGTACGCGCAGATGAAGGCCGGCGAAAAGCCTTACACCGGCAGCGTTGAAGACAAGAATGCGTTGATGGGCGACCTTGATCGACGCTCGCTGAACGCCGTGGCCACCAATGAAGGCGGCAAGTTTTCCGCCGATGAGCAAGCCGCGGCCACTGCGCTGATGCAGCAGCAGGCACGGCTGGCGGCGGGTCACTACAGCGGCCCCGAAGATCAGAAGAAAAACTGGAAAGACCCGTTTACCAACGACCCGATCGGCCGCGCCAAAGCCGCGCTGAATTTCCTCGACAACATGAGCCCCGAGGAAAAGACCAAGCCCGAATGGTTGTCCCAGCACCAGACCTTGCAGGACGCCCTGGCTCAGTACGACAAGGGTGATGTCGCCGCCGGGGGCAAGAAGAAGGACGGGCACTTCAACAACCTGGCGGAAATCCTCGCGGGCGTCGATACCAGTGGCACGGGGAGTAAAAACCCGGAGAGTTCCAAGATTACCAATGCGCCGAGTTCCATGATGGACAAGCTCAAGGCGTTCCTGCCCGCGACGAAGTAATCCCCCTCCTACTACAAATCTCCTGTGGGAGCGGGCTTGCTCGCGAAAGCGGTGTGTCAGAAAACAATGATGTCGACTGACACATCGCTTTCGCGAGCAAGCCCGCCCCCACAGGTGGATTGCGGTAGACCATGAGAAAGCGCCGGGGCGCTTTAGCGCATTTCGTTTGTACCGCGCATGAAACTTTCCTCAGCAAGTCGATCACCGTTTATTGGCAAAATCGCGGCATCCGGAACGCTTTACAGGTACCCGACATGTCCCGAATTTTGACCATTGAAGACGATGCCGTGACCGCCCGGGAAATCGTCACCGAGTTGCAAAGCCACGGGTTTGAAGTGGATTGGGTAAGCAATGGCCGCGAAGGCCTGGTGAGTGCGGTCAGCGGCAATTACGACCTGATCACCCTCGACCGCATGCTCCCCGAGCTCGATGGCCTGGCGATTGTCACCACGCTACGCGCCATTGGCGTGACGACGCCGATCCTGATGATCAGCGCCCTCTCCGACGTCGACGAACGGGTGCGCGGCCTGCGCGCCGGCGGCGATGATTACCTGGCCAAGCCGTTCGCCACCGACGAGATGGCGGCGCGGGTCGAGGTGCTGCTTAGACGCAAGAGTCCGGTCCAGGCCACCGAAACCATCCTGAGGGTCGCCGACCTGGAACTGGACCTGATCAGCCACGAGGCCCACCGCGCTCAACAGCCGCTGAACCTGTTGCCCACCGAGTACAAATTGCTGGAATTCATGATGCGCAATCCGGGGCAGATCCTGTCGCGGATGATGATTTTCGAAGAGGTCTGGGGTTATCACTTCGATCCGGGGACCAACCTGATCGACGTACATATTGGTCGCTTGCGCAAGAAGATCGATCCGCCGGGGCTGACCCCGTTGATCCGCACCATGCGCGGGTCGGGGTACGTGATTGCCGAGCCGCTTTAAACGCTGGCTACGCCCCCTCGCCACAACGGTGGATGGGCCTGAAACATCGCACTCCCGGCCAATCCCCGTATAATTGCGCTTTTTTCCCGAAGGCACCCCGCTCGTGGCAGATAAACGGTACAGCTGCATTGGTTTGTATAACCCCAAGTCACCGGAGAACGTCGGTTCGGTGATGCGCGCCGCTGGCTGCTACGGCGCGGCGTCGGTGTTTTACACCGGCAAGCGCTATGAACGCGCCGCCGACTTCGTCACCGATACCAAGCGTGTGCATTACGACATTCCGCTGATCGGCATCGACGACCTGAAAAAAATCCTGCCACTGGGTTGCACGCCGGTCGCCGTGGAACTGGTCGAAGGCGCCCGCTCCCTGCCGGAATACACTCACCCCGACCGCGCGCTGTATATCTTCGGCCCGGAAGACGGCTCCCTGGATCAAGACATCCGCGACTGGTGCGAAGACGTGATCTACATCCCGACCACCGGTTGCATGAACCTCGCGGCCACGGTCAACGTCGTGCTGTACGACCGCATGGCCAAGGGCTTGAACACCCGCTCCGGGCCGAAATTCCGCTGATTCGCCGCACATCCGATGGAACAAGCGGCCCGCCTCGGCAGTCAGCTTAACTATCCACTATTGCCTGGAGACAGATCATGAGCGAACTCAAACGCGTAGAGCGCATTCAATCCACCCCGTTCCAGACCTACCCTGACCAGAACGTCGAAGGCTGGGAGCGCATCGGTTCACTGGCCGGTGGCGTGGTGATGGTCGGCAAGGGCCTGCGGCGTGGCGGCGTGTTCGGTTTGATTCAAGTGGCAATTGGCGGCGTTGCGCTGGCCCGTGGCATCACCGGGCACAGTTCGGTGAAAAGCCTGCTGGAGAAAAGCCGTCAGGATATGAACAACGTGCGGGCGAAGATTCAGCGTGCGGGTGAGGAACTGAGCCAGTTGAAGGCCAATGCCGAGGCGGCGACCAAAACCGCGACCGTGACCGGCAATGATTCGTTGAAATCACCGAAAGCTTAAGGTCAAAAGATCGCAGCCTTCGGCAGCTCCTACGCAGGGTTTTGTGTACTCCCTGTAGGAGCTGCCGAAGGCTGCGATCTTTTACTGCAACAACTCACTATCAAGCACTTTCGAAGACTCGCCGATCACACTTTCGCTGAGCTGAACAAACGCCTTGGTATCCACGCTTTCCAAATGCATCGCCCCGCGCTGCACATCATCGAGCGAGCGCTTGTTGCGGGTCTTCAAGCGAATCTCGCGGTCCAGTTCCTGAAGCAGCAACACAGCCTTGGCGATCTGCGCCGAATCAATTGGCGAACCGCGCAAGGTCGTGACCTTCTGGCTGTCCCTGGCCAGCTTCTTCTGCAACCCCTCGTAGCGCTCGTCACTCATGCCGCCGGCACGGCGCACCAGTTCGATGGCGTAATACTCGGCCAGGCCTTCGCTGATCCAGTCACTGCGCTGCTGATCGTTGATCCGCCCGAAGACTTGGGCCAATTCACGCACCAACGCACTGCTGCCACTTTCGCTGACCAGCGGCAAACGGCTGTTGAGGTAGATCGATTCCCGCGCCGCCAGGCTGCCACGCCACATCGGGTCGCTGGCGCCGACGATCAACAACTTGCTCGGGTGACGGGGGAACACCGCCTGGACTTGCGGCCAGACGAACGTCAGCAGCGTCAACACGTCCATGCGGCGCATGCCCTGGCCGATCGGCGAGGCGACGGTGACTTCGGTTTCGCCCAGGCGCGTGCGGCGGCTGCCGAGGTGGCCGGCGAGCATCCAGCCGGTGGGTCGGTCGAACAGGCGCGAGACGTTATCGATACGGAATTTGTTCTTGCCGATTCGTGGCCAAGCGGTTTCGACGCTTTTCCAGCCACTGGGCAATTCGAATTCAAGGCGTGACACCAATTCGATGCCGTCCTGTTGATCGAGTTTGGCCGCTGGCACCAGATCGTCACCACGCATCAACGCCCAGTTCGCGGTCATGCGTGTGTCGAAGCTGCCGTTTTTGCGCCCGTGGCCGATGCGCACGCGGTAGGTCAGGCTGGCCTTGTCGGCAGCCGGGCGCCAGACGCCACGGGCCGCGTTGCCCGGCGTGAGCTGCCACTGGCCGTCAGCCTTGAAGTCGCTGTAGTGGCTGCCGTCGCCCAGGTCAAAGTCGAGGCTGCGCACCGCCGAGCCTTGGGCCAGGGTCAGGCGTACTTCGGCCTGGTCGCTTTGTGGCAACAGGCGCACGTGGTAATCCAGATCGACTTTCTTCGCCGCCCACACCGATGAACTCAGGGCCAGCACGCCAAAAGCCAACGCCAGCCGCAATCCCACAGCCATACACACTCCTTCGTGACGGATTAACACCGCAGGCTTTTAGCCCGCCCGAAAAATCAGATGATCTTCCCAATCATCCTCGGCCACGCTGCCTTCGGCCAGCATGCGCCCGGACTGGGAAATGCGTTCGTGGTGCACCGCGTCGCGATCACCGCACACCAGGTGATGCCACAGCGGCAAGTCCTTGCCTTCGCTGACCAGCCGATAGCCGCAGGTCGGCGGCAGCCACTGGAATTCTTCAGCCTTGCCCGGCGTGAGCTGGATGCAGTCCGGCACGAAGTCACGACGGTTCGGGTAGTCGGTGCACTGACAGGTTTTCAAGTCCAGCAGTTTGCAGGCGATGCGCGTGTAGTAGACGCTGTTGTCTTCTTCATCTTCGAGCTTTTGCAGGCAGCACAGGCCGCAGCCGTCGCACAGCGATTCCCATTCCTGGGGATCGAGTTGATCGAGGGTTTTGCGCATCCAGAACGGTTCGACTTTGGCGGCCATGGTTCGAGCATCAACATCAGGTGGTGAAAAGGCCGCCAGTCTAGTGCCCAAGGCCTTGCGGGCCAAGCGTTGGCGACTGTCGGTAGATCTTCACTTGTCAGTTTTTGCGCCGCCGGGTAGCTTTGCCAGTCGCAACGAGCCAAACCCGAAGGCCATTAACGCTCAACCGCGTTGCATTCTGGTGAACTGCCACGGCTCAAGAAAACCCCATTGCTCAGCTCAACTGCGCCCGCCGGTTTTTACTTCGATTGTCCTACTCAACCGTTGCAAAGGAATCTCTGCATGAGTGCCAACCCACGCGTCGCCGATTACGCCATTCACCCTCAGTTCACCGATCGCTGGTCGCCACGGGCCTTCACCGGTGAAAGCATCCCGGAAGAAACCCTGCTGAGCTTCTTCGAAGCCGCGCGCTGGGCGCCGTCGGCCTACAACTCGCAGCCTTGGCGGTTTCTCTACGCGCGCCGCGATACGCCGAACTGGGAGCGTTTCCTGGGCCTGCTGAACGAATTCAACCGTGGCTGGGCACAACACGCCTCGGCGCTGGTGATCGTGATCTCGAAAACCACCTTCGCCGTGCCTGGCGCCACGGAAGAAACCCCGGCCCTGTGGCACACCTTCGACACCGGTTCGGCCTGGGGCCATCTGGCGCTGCAAGCGAGCATCAGCGGCTGGCACACCCACGGCATGGCCGGTTTCGACCAGGAACTGACCCGCAAAGAACTGAACATTCCCGAAGGCTACGCGCTGCACGCAGCGGTAGCGGTGGGCAAACTGGGGGATAAAGCGACGCTGGCGGAGTACCTGCAAGCCCGTGAAGAACCGAGCCCGCGCCGTCCGTTGAGCGAATTGGCAGCGGAAGGTGATTTCAGCCTTTAAAAGCAAAAGATCGCAGCCTTCGGCAGCTCCTACACGCCTGTGGCGTTGCCGCAGGCTGCGATCTTTTTGGTAGCGCCTCAATAGCCGCGATCGAAATCCACTTCGCCGCGCAACGCTTGGCCCGCCTCATACGCCCGCAGGTTTTCGACAAACAGGTTCACCATCATCGATGGCGAGGTCGGTGCGGAACTGTGGCCGGTCAGCAGCAAGCCCCACGCCGTCCAGAACGGATGCCGTTGCGGCAACGGTTCCTGTCGGCAGACGTCGATCACCGCGCCCGCCAAATGCCCTTCTTTCAAGGCTTCGACCAGATCCGCGTCGACCACCGCCACACCGCGCCCGACGTTGATGAACACGCCGGTCGGCTTGAACTGCTTGAACAGCGCCGCGTCGTACAGGTCATGGGTGTTCGGGGTGTTGGGCAGCAGATTGACCACGTAATCCACTTCACCGACCAGACGCGGCAAGTCGCTCAGCGCGCCGACTTCAACAAATGGCGCCTGCTCCCGGGCTTCGCTGGCGATGCCGTACAACTCGACGCCAAACGGCACGAGGAATTGCGCCACCGTCTGACCGATATCGCCGGTGCCGACGATCAGCACCTTGCGCCCGGCCAGGCTTTGGCCCAGGCGATTGTCCCACTTGCGCTCGACCTGGCTGACCAGCCGCGCCAACACTTCGCGCTCATGGCCGAGCATGTAGGTCAGGACGTATTCAGCCATGACCTGACCGAAAATCCCAACTGCCCGGGTCAGACGATAGTGACGCGGCAAGCCATCAGCCAGCAGCGGCGTGATGCCCGCCCAGGTCGATTGCAACCATTGTGGCTGGTGGCCCTGACGCAGCAGGTTCGCCAGCAAGTCCGGCTGACCGAGCCAGATCGGGCAATCGGCGGCCTGACGCGCCAGTTCGGCAGAATCGCCACTGGTCAGTACTTCCAGCTCAGGCGCTGCCTGACGCAACAGTTGGGCGTAAACAGGGTGGTCGTGTTCAGCAATCAGAACGCGCATGGTTCAAACCTTTCAAAAACAGTGCAGACGGCCACGGTCGGAGTCACGCTCCAGCGTCGTGGCCATCGTCAAAATTATTCCAGTCTTTCATACAGGTTCTGAACAGAACCTGTCTGCCGATCACATCGGGTCGTTGCGGCGCAGTAATTCTTCGGGCAAGTGTTCGATGTACTCGTCTTCGGCCGGCGGCATTTGCAGGTGGTAGCCCTGCTTTTCGAGGTTTTCCAGGACCACGGTGATGTCCTCGCGCGACAGTTTGCGCTCGGGGGTCAGCACCAGGTCGAAGGCGTGATGGGGCTTGCCGAACGCCGCCATCAGCGATTCCGGGACGCGCTCCAGTGCATCGCTTTTGAGCACATAGAGGTACATCTCGTTTTTCTTCAGGCTGCGGTAGATGGAGCAAATACGTTTCAAGGCTGTTCTCCGGCGGTGGCCAGGCTGTCGAGCAGCGCTTGGCCCATCAATTCGCGGCGCCAGCCACGCAGCGAATCAGGCAATTGGTAAGGACCGTTGGGGTAGCCGCTCTTGAGCAGCGCTTCCAGGGTTTTCTTGCGCAGCATCAGTTCCGGCGCGATGTTCAGGCGCTCGGCTTCGGCCTGGCCGATCGCGCGCAGTTGCTTGACCAGCGCGGCGGCGTCCACCGGCAACGGCTCCGGCACGGCGGGCGGCCATTGATCTGGCGACACACTGCCAGAGCGCTTGATCAGATCAAGCAGAAATTCACCGTCCTGACGCACGGTACGCGGGTGCATGTCTTCGATTTTCGCCAGCGCACCGAGGTTGTCCGGTTGCGTACGGGCCAACGGCCACAGGGAATGCTCACGAACGATGCGGTTGCGCGGCAGATCCCGGGCGCGGGCTTCGTGCTCGCGCCAGGCGCAGAGTTCGCGCAGTACCGCGAGTTGCGCGCGGGACAGCTTCCAGGCCAGTTTGGCTTCGCGGTAGACCTCGTACGGGTCGACCTCGCGGCGCAGGTTGGCGACCAGTTCGGCGCCGTCCTCCAGCACCCAGTTGTACTTGTCTTCAGACAGCTTGGGTTGCAGACGAACGAACACTTCTGCCAGGTGCAGGGCGTCTTCGGCGGCGTAGCTGATCTGGGTGTCCGACAGCGGACGTTGCAGCCAGTCGGAACGGGTCTCGCCCTTGGGCAGGTCGATGCCGAGCACTTCCTGCACCAGCCGCGAATACCCCATGGAGAAACCCAGGTTCAGGTAGGCAGCGGCCAGTTGTGTATCGAACAGCGGCGCCGGCAGGCTGCCGGTCAGGCGCAGCAGGACTTCGAGGTCTTCGCTGCACGCATGAACGACTTTGACCACCGCCGGGTTTTCCAGCAGCGCGGCCAGGGGTTGCCAGTTGTCGATGGTCAGCGGGTCTATCAGGTAAGCGCGTACGCCATCGCCGATCTGCAACAGGCCGGCGATCGGATAAAAGGTGTCGACCCGCATGAATTCGGTGTCGAGGGCAACGAATGGCAGCTGCTGCCACTCGGCGCAAAACTGACCGAGGCTATCGTTGTCGCGAATCCAGTGAATATCGATGGCCACACGGCTCTCCCTTGAAGAATGGCGCGCAGTATATATCGCCCCCGGCGAATTCCGCGCATCCACTGAACAAGAGCTTTAGCGAAAAGACCTACAGAAAGGCAAGAAATGTCTGACGAAGTGAGGTTAACCAGCCTTACGCAGAACGTAGACCCGCAGTTGCGCGCAACCGGGAAACAAGTCCTGGTGACTGAGCAGGCTGAAACCCGCCTGCCTGAACTCGGCCTCCACCAGGGCTTTGCTCGGCAGCGCCCGGGGCGGATGGCCCTCGGTATCCGCTGAGCGGTGCCCGAAGCGGCTATCCAGCCGGACCGCGACGATCACCGTGTCACGGCTCACGCGGTGGAACTCCCCCAGCATGGCAAGACGATGGTCGGGGCTGGCGATGTGTTGAAACAACTGCATGCACATTATGCAATCCACCGCGTTGGCCGACAGGCCGATGGTGAACGCCGAGCTCTGAAAGGTCTTGATCCGCTTGAGCAAGTCTTGCGGGTGATGGGTGCGGGCGTGATCGAGCATGTCCTGGGACGGATCGGACGCCAGGATCACCCGGTTCCCATGCTCGGCCAGCACCGGCCAGAAACGCCCCACCCCGCACGCCACATCAAGGACCAGACCCGGCTCGCCGGCGACCTTGAGCGCATTGCGTACCAACTGCTCTGAGCGCCAGAACGCCAGGCGCCCGGTCAGGCCACGCGGTTGCGGCTGCAAACAGACGCGAGCGTGTTGCTGGTCGTAGCGCCGGGCGAACTCAAGCTCGATGGCGGATGGGGGCAACGAAGACATGTGCATGGGCTCTTGGTTGGAGGATCTACCGGCCGCAGATTAGCGACCGGCCCGTGAAAAATAAGTCGAAGGCCTCACTTTTTCGCCAGCACGCCGTCGATCACTGGACTACGGCAGCCGGCGAACATGTCCAGGTCTGGGTTGTAGACCTTGCTGTCGACTTCCAGCAGACCAATCATCGAATGAAACAGGTTGTCTTGGCTCAAGGGTTTTTCGCGACTCAGTTGCAGACAATGGGTGTCGACCGAGAACGATTTTTGATAGCTGTCGGAGAACCACGCGAGCATCGCCACATGCTTCTGTTGTTCCGGCGCCATCATGTAAGGCGTGCCATGGAGAAACAGGTTGTATTCGCCCAGGGACTCACCGTGATCGGACAGATACAGCATCGCGGTATCGACTTTGTCCTGGTTGCTGCGCAACAGATCGATCAGGGTCGACAACACGTGGTCGGTATACACCAGGGTGTTGTCGTAGCCATTAACGATACTTTCGCGGCTGCAATTGTTCAGCGCATTGCTTTCACACACCGGCGTGAAGTGTTCGTACTCTTTCGGGTAACGCTTGAAGTATTCCGGGCCATGGCTGCCCATCTGGTGCAATACCAGCACGGTGTCTTTGTCGAGGTTGTCGATAAAGTGCTGCAAACCTTGCAGCAGAATTTCATCGCGGCACTCGCTGCTGGAGCACAACACCGGGTCCTTCAGATTGCTCACATCATCAATGGTCACGCGATCACACGTGCCTTTGCAGCCCGACTGGTTGTCGCGCCAGATCACGTCCAGCCCGGCACGCTTGAGCACGTCCAGCAGGCCTTCTTCATTCTTCGCCTTGCTGGCGTTGTAATCCTTGCGGCCCATGTTGGAGAACATGCACGGCACCGACACGGCGGTTTCCGTGCCGCACGAATGCACGTCGGTAAACGCAATCAAGCCTGCTTCTTTACTGAGTTTTGGGGTGGTGTCGCGGCCATAGCCGAGGATGCCGAAGTTCTCGGCCCGGGCACTTTCGCCAACCACCAGCACCGTCAGGGATTTGCGCCCATGGGCTTGCCAGGTCAGGTCTTTGCGGGCGTCTTCGCCGATCTTGACAAAGGGTTGTTGCACCGACGCCACTTGCTCACGCAAATAACCGACCGAGGCACCGATGTAGTTGCTTGGCACGACCATCAAGTGCAATTCATGGTGATTGCGAAACAACGAAGACAAGCCTTGATAGTTCGCCAGCGCCACGCCACCGACTACTGCAACAGAGGCGACACTCACCAGCACCTTACTTATAAGGTCACGATGCCAGACGCGATAATTGACCGGTGTTTTCCATAACAACCACGACGGCAAAACACCGAGAAACGCAATATAGGCCAACAACTTTATCGACAGTAAGTCGCGCACTTCCGTGGCATTGGTTTCGGCAAAGTTGCGAAACATGCCGGCATCGATCAGCACGCCGTATTGACTCATGAAGTAAGCCACGCCGGCACTGACCATAAAGATCACCGTCAGCAGCGGCTTGAGCACAGGCCGGAACGCCAGCAGGGTCAGGACGATGTTGAAAGCACCCAATACCATGACGCCAAACGCCACGCGCATGGCGATGCCTTTGGCGTCGGAGGCAGTGATTTCGAAAAGGTGTTGCCACAGAACCAGATTGAATCCGGCTAACAAGAAGGCACTGGCAATCAGTGTCACCCACTCGGGGCGCACGGCTTTGAATTTCAACATGCGGATCGACTGTTCCTGAAAAGAAGTGCCGCCGGGAAATGTGAAAATTTCATTTTCCGCGACAGCACAAACTTTAAGCAGGCAACCATCAATTTTTCGTGAAAAAGAAGCCAACGAATAGTTGGCTCAAGATATAGACGCAAATATTCTAAGTTATTTGCAAAACGGTCAGGCTTGGTTCAGGTACCAACGCCAATCCTGCTCCCCGACCTCGCCCATGAACTGCCGATACTCGGCACGTTTCACCGCCAGGTACACCCCCAGGAACTCCCCGCCGAACGCTTCCCGCGCCCAACCCGAGCCTTCCAGCGCCCGCAACGTGGTCAGCCAGTCCGTCGGCAGCAATTCAGTGGCTTGGGCGTAACCGTTACCTTGCACCGGCGCGCCGGGATCGAGTTGCTCGCGGATGCCGCGATGAATACCCGCCAGGATCGCGGCCGCCGCCAGATACGGATTGGCGTCGGCGCCGCAGATCCGGTGTTCGATGTGTCGGGAAAATGCTGGCCCGCCAGGAACTCGCAAGCTCACGGTGCGGTTGTCCACGCCCCAGGTGGCGGCCAGCGGCGCGTAGCTGTTGGTCTGAAAACGTCGATAGGAGTTGGCGTTCGGACAAAACAGCAGCAGCGAATCAAGCAAGGTGCTGAGCATGCCGCCCACCGCGTGCCTGAGCAGCGGCGTGCCGTCGGGCGCTTCGCTGGCGAACAGGTTGTTGCCGTCCTTGTCCGCCAGGCTGACATGCATGTGCATGCCGGTGCCGGCCAGGTCATCGAACGGCTTGGCCATAAAACACGCCGCCATCCCGTGCTTATGGGCCACGCCTTTGACCAAGCGTTTGTAACGCACCGCTTCGTCCATGGCCTGCAAGGCGTCGGTGCGGTGTTCGAGGGTAATTTCGACCTGCCCCGGCGCGTATTCGGAAATCGCCGTGCGCGCCGGAATCCCCTGAAGTTTGCAAGCGCTATAGAGATCGGAGAGGAACGGTTCGATCTGCTCCAGTTCGCGCAAGCCGTAAACCTGGGTCGCCCGAGGTCGCCCGCCGTCCACGTCCCGCGCCGGTTGCGGCCGACCGCTGCTGTCGCGCTTCTGGTCCAGCAGGTAGAACTCCAGCTCCGCCGCCATCACCGGGTAATAGCCGTCGGCCTGCAACCCCTCGATGACTTTCGCCAGCAAGTGCCGGGGGTCGGCGATGGTCGCCGGCATGCCTTCCTTGGGGTGCATGCTGACCTGCACCGCCGCCGTCGGAATCAGCCGCCACGGCATGCGCTGCAAACTGCCACTGACCGGATAGGCGCGGCAGTCGATATCGCCAACGTCCCACACCAGCCCGGAGTTTTCCACGTCATCGCCGTTGATGGTCAGGCCGAGAATGGTGCTGGGCAGCGGCCGGCCACTTTCGTACACCGCCAGCAGTTCATCGCGATGCAGCAACTTGCCCCGGGGCACACCGTTGTTGTCGAGGATGAACAGCTCGAACATCTCGATATCCGGGTTCAGCTCCAGAAAGGTCAGGGCTTCTTGCTTCGTGGCGAAGGAGGTCGTGGCACAACTCATGGGAATTCTCTTTTTTCCGCGTCAGGCAAACGCGCAGGCGTCGCCGCTTTGATCCCGACGCATAGCGCAGGACCTGTAGGAACAATCAACGGAAAATGCGGGAATCCGGCGGGCGGGCATGACGGCAATGCCACAGCGCCCAGAAGGCCAGTTCGGAAGGAAGTGCAGAGAGGTTGGGCGCGGTGGCAGGCATGAACCGACGACCAAGGCTGGACGCACACGCGCCGCTGGATGCCTGGTGGTGGAGTTCGATTGGCCAACCGTCCATAGAAAAAACCGCAGAAAACAGATGAGCCGCAGCGTCACACGGGTGGATGAGGCGTTAAATCGGGATTTGAAGAACTTTGGTTGCGGGTTGGCTAAACATTGTGGACGCCGCTAAAAGATCGCAGCCTTCGGCAGCTCCTACGGGTTTAACCGTTCTCTGTGAGAGCTGCCGAAGGCTGCGATCTTTTAACTATTTAATTTCTAAATACCACTCCAGACTTTCTGATTTGCCCCCAACCTGCCCCTCCCGCCTAATCAGGGCCTTGTTTTTGAAAGGCCTGCTCATGGAAAACGTTCGCGTAACTGCCCGCCCTGCCCTGTGGTTGATGGTCAGCATCATTCTCGTGGCGCTGAACCTGCGCCCTTCGATGGCAGCGGTGGGCCCGTTGCTGACCGGGATACGTGGCGACATCCCATTGAGTTTCAGCCTCGCGTCGCTGCTCACCATGCTGCCGGTGATGGCCATGGGGTTGGCGATGTTCTTCGGCATCGGCATCAGCCAGCGCCTGGGCGAGCAGCGCACCGTGGTGCTGTCGCTGCTGATTATTGGTCTGGCCACGGTGTCGCGATTGTTCCTCGACTCGGCAGCCGAACTGATCATCAGCGCCATCGCTGCCGGCATTGGCATCGCGTTGATCCAGGCGCTGATGCCGGCGCTGATCAAGTCCCGCTTCAGCGATAACGTGGCGGTGTGCATGGGCCTGTACGTCACGTCGATCATGGGCGGCGCGGCGATTGCGGCCTCATTTGCACCGCTGGTGATGACCCGAACCGGCAGTTGGCGCGTGGGTTTGGCGATCTGGGCGGTACTGGCGCTGGTGGCGTTGCTGTTCTGGATCGCACAGCGCAAAGGCATACCGACGCTGCCAGCGCAGGCCGCGCGCAATGAATCCTTCTTCAGCAATTCCCGCGCCTGGCTGCTCGCAATCTTCTTCGGCCTGGGTACGGCGTCCTACACGTGCGTGCTCGCCTGGCTGGCGCCGTATTACGTGGAAAAGGGCTGGAGCGAACAGAGCGCCGGGTTGCTGCTGGGCTTTTTGACGGCGATGGAAGTCATCTCCGGCCTGCTGACCCCCGCGATCGCCAACCGCAGCCGCGACCGTCGGCTGGTACTGGTGGTGTTGCTGGGGCTGATCATGGTCGGTTTCTGCGGCTTGATTCTCAGCCCGCAACACCTGAGCCTGCTGTGGCCCTGCCTGTTGGGGCTGGGTATCGGCGGGCTGTTCCCGATGAGCCTGATCGTGTCGCTGGATCACCTGGACAACCCGCGCCGGGCCGGTGGCCTGACCGCGTTCGTGCAAGGTATCGGTTACTTGATCGCCGGCCTCTCGCCGCTGATTGCCGGGGTGATCCGCGACCAGCTCGGCAGCTTCGAATGGGCCTGGTGGGCACTGACTGGCGTGGTGGCGCTGATGATCCTGATGGTCCTGCGCTTCGATCCACGGCACTATGCCCGGCACATTCACTGACCGGCCCGCAGCAGTAATGGCCTCTGGCCGTACTTCCATGGAATAAATTCACAGGTCGTGTTCGCAACATTATCTGTCCCACAACTGACCATGAAATGTCCTACAAGGCATTCTCCTGGCACCATCGTTCCGTTAGGATCGTTCGCACACGTTTGCGCACAGTCAGCGCAAGGAGCACAGCGAGACAGAACGGATGCTAAACAGTAACTTGCTTAGAAAGCTCGATATGCAAGACCTCATGGTGTTTATCGCCGTGTATGAGCAAAGCAGCGTCACCGGTGTGTCGGAGGCGCTCTTCGTCAGCCAGTCCACCGTCAGTTACTGCCTGAAAAAACTGCGCACCAGTTTCGAAGACGAGTTGTTTATCAACACCCGCACCGGCATGCGCCCCACCTATAAAGCCAGCACCATGTACCCCAACGTGCTGAAGATCCTCGAAAGCATCAACTTGTGCCACACCAGCGCCCAGGCGTTCGATCCGACCTCGCAACCGGTCACCTTCAACATCTGCGCACCGGAATACTTCGAGCAGTTGATTTTGCCGCGTCTGTTGAAGCGCTTCGATTTCGCCGACCTGCCGGTGATCGTCAACATGCACAAGTTCGAAACCGATATCCCGGCCGAAGATTTGCGCGACGGTAGCCTCGACCTGGTGATCTGTTTCGGCCCGAACTTTCATCGCAACCACCCGGAGTTCAAATCCCGGATGCTGCTTGAGGATGACCTGGTGTGCATCTTCGACAAACGCGCCACGCCGCTGGAACCGCGTTTAAGCCTGCAAGCCTTCACCGAACGCCGGCATGTGTTCCCCACGCCATGGACGTCCACCACCAACATGGTCGATGGCTGGCTCGCGCGGCAGGCACAAAAGCGCCAGATCGTGGCACGATCCAACAGCTACAGCGCGGCGCTGAAGATGATCACCGGCACCGATTTCATCCTGACCCTGCCCCGGCGCATCCAGCGTCTGCTGGCCAACGAGGCGGTGTTCAAGCATTGCGAAGCACCCAACGGCTTACCGGGTTTCACCCTCGACATGCAGTGGAGCCAAAGCCTGGATCAAGACAGCGCCAACATATGGCTGCGCGAACAAGTGATCCAGGCCTGCGCCGAGCAGCTAGCCGCCTGAGACTCAGTGACCGATGGCGGTCTTGGTGTAGGACTCGCGGTCGATGTCGAGGATTTCGACGCACAACTGGACTTCCACACCGGTCGGCCATTCACACAAATCCTGCACCACGGCCAACAGACTGTCGGACAGCTGTTTCTTGATCTGCGCCGAGCGACCGCTGAGCAACGCCAACTTCACGTGCACGAACGCCCGTTCGCCCAACCCGGTACCGACCTTGAAGGTCTCGACTTTGACTGCGCGGCTCTTGATGTCGAACTCCGCCGCAAACTGACCGGAACCCACCAACGTATTGTTGAGCCGGATCAACGCCACATCGGCATTCAATTCAGGCAGGTTGGCGGTGTATTCCATGTGCAGATGAGGCATGACAGTGCTCCTGAGGTTTGGCAGAAAGGGCCTACATATAACACAGAGCAGCCCTACTCCCGGGTCACTTTTACTGACCCGGGGCAGCCAGGGACTCACGCAACGCCACGGTCTCCCAGGCCGCCACCAACATCACCACCATCGTGGTCAATGCGCCCAGCACCAACGCTGAAAACAGATGATTCAGCGCCAGGGGCAGTAGCAACATCAGCAGTGCCAGGCCGACCAGATGGGACAGCGGCGGCAGTAAACGATCGGCCATCACCCACTTGAACAATGCGTTACCCAGCAAAAACAACCACGGCCCGGCGATGATCGCGAGGATGCCGGCGTCGCTGGCGTGATCCGGATGCATCAGCACCAGTTCATCGGCCACGGCGCTGACGATAACCCCGGCGACGATCAAGACATGCAGGTAGGTGTAGGCGATCCGCGCCTGCCGGCCCGGGTCGGTGGAATGGGCGATGCGATGGTGGGCACGCTCGGCACCGCTGTCGAAATACACCCACCACATGGCGATGCTGCCGAGCACCGCCATCACGAATGCCGTTACGCCTTGCAGGCTCAAGTCCAGTTCGGCAAAGGTCGCCCCCGTCACCAGCAGCGACTCACCCAGGGCGATGATCACAAACAACCCACAGCGTTCGGCCATGTGATTGCCTTCGACATTCCAGTCCTCCAGCGTCGAACGCCCGAGCCCCGGCACCCAGAAATACAGGGACGGCGAAATCAGTTCTATCAGCAGCGCCAGCGCCCAGCAGGCCAGGCGTTGATCGCCTTGCAAAAACGCCCCGGCGATCCAGAACACCCCGGACAGCACCAGCCAGGCAAGGATGCGCTGGAAGTTGCGGGTCATGTTCCGCGCCTCGCCGCGCACCGCCCAAATCGCAAACAGCGTGCGCCCGACTTGCATGAACACGAAGGCCCCGGCAAACATCAACCCATGGTCGGTAAAGGCCTTGGGTATCGATGAGGAGAGCAGCAATCCGGCGATCATCAGGCCGAACAGTCCGAGGCGAACCGGCAATTTTTCCGGGTCGAGCCAATTGGTGATCCATGACGTAAAAATCCACACCCACCACACCGCGACCATCATCAACGCGACCTGCACCGCGCCGCCAATGGACAAGTGCGCCAGCAGCGAATGGGAAAGTTGCGTCACGGCGAACACGAACACCAGATCGAAAAACAACTCGACCATGCCGACCTTGCCGCTGTCGTGACTGCCGCGACCACGCAATAACGAACGGGATGGGTTCATGGTTTAGGCCCTGTATTTAGAGTGAACCGGCACTGAGCATGTCAGCCATGCCCCGCTCGCTCATGAATGCCTCCAGACGTGAGCGCAACCAGCGTTCGGCGGGATCGGTGTCGACATGGCTGAGCCAGACCATGGACAGGTCGAGGGTCGGGGTCTTGAAGGGAAACGGCTCTTTGAACAACTGGCCGGACGCTGCCATCGCTTCAGCGGTGTAGTCCGGCAGGCTGGCGATCAGGTCCGTTCCGGCCAACAGCGCCGGCAACGAACTGTACTGCGGCACGGAAAGGACCACATGGCGCGTGCGACCGATTTCCGCCAGCCACTCATCGGCGTAGCCACTGACGTTGGCTGTGTGGGAAACCAGCACGTGAGGCCGTGAGCAATATTCATCGAGGGTCAGCGGCGTGTCGGACGCATCCGCGCGCAAAATGCTTGGCTGAATATGCCGCAGCAATTTGCGCTTGGCATTGGCCGGCAGGCCACGGGTCTGGCTGATACCGACGGTGATGTCGCCGGAGGCCAACAGGTCCGGAATGCGCCAGTAATCGACATGCTGAACCACGAACACCACTTTCGGCGCCTCTTGGCGCAGGACGCGCAACAGCGGTGGCAACAGGCCGAACTCGACGTCGTCTGACAGGCCGATACGGAAGGTCATGGTGCTGCTGGCGGGGTCGAAATTGTGGGTCAGGCTCAAGGCCACTGACAGCGAATCCAGAGCGGGCGACAGGTATTGGATCAGTTCCTCGGCCCGGGCCGTCGGCTCCATGCGATGGCCGACGCGTATAAACAGTGGATCGTTGAACATCGTGCGCAAGCGGTTAAGTGCAGAACTGATAGTCGGCTGACCAAGAAACAGCTTCTCCGCCACCCGCGTGACGTTGCGTTCGAGCATCAAAGTCTCGAACACCACCATCAGGTTGATATCGGCCTTGCGTAGTTCATTACGATTCATCCACTGCCCCCGATCCCCAAAACTTGGACCATCTTAGAAAGGCCCGGGGGGCGCGTCTATCGGCATGATCGCCGCTGTGCGTAGGAACACTGCACCGTCAGCGATTTGATCCCCAGGGCCTCACGTGCGAATAGTCTCCAAGTGAAAACCGTTTCGGGCTGATTGCGTCGGGCAACTGCAGGTGAATCCGCATCAACGTATCGCCGGCGATGGCTGCCGTGCCCGGAATTTCAATACGGCACAAAGCTTTCAGGAGCGAACTCTCCAGCGCGGATGAAGCGGCAGGAGCGAGCGAGAGCCATTCGTCAAAAGCGCAAATCAAACTGTAGGAAAAGCCCTCAAATCATTGGAAACACATACTCGATAGCCAAAACAACCAGCTCCGCTAGGCTTGCTGGCATGCGGCACACAGGCTGTCGCAAATGACCCATCGCACGGAGCGAGTTGAATGTATTTTGAGATTTACAGGCAATCGAAAGGCACCCCGAGTACCGGCAAAGGGCAATGGCGCTGGCGGTTACGGGCGGGGAATCACGAGACGGTTGCGAGCGGGGAGTCGTATGTGAACAAGGCGGATTGTCTGCATGTGATCGGGTTGATCAAGGGCGTGCACGAGGGGACGCCGATTAAGGAGATTTAAGCACCGCGATAGCTGCTCATGTGCAGTGGGCAGCTAGTTCGCCCTGGGGATGCAAGGGAAACGGGCTTGAAAAATCAGCCAACGACGAGGGTGATTTGAAAAGCGCCGAGACCAGTACGTTTCCGTTTGCCGAGCCTTCGCGTGTAGTGCGAACACGATCAGCTTTAAAGAGTAGAAACAAAAAAGCCCCGTAGCTTGTTCAGCTACGGGGCTTTTTCTATGTAATGGCGGAGAGATAGGGACTCACCATACATTACCCTCAACCCCTTTAACCACGGCAATACGCGGCTTACAGCTTCAATAGTAGTACAAATGAGTAGTACAATTCATTGTATACCTCTCATTCTACAGTGGCGTGTCCATGGCTCACAATTTGATCCAGAAGAAGGGCGAATCCACGTGGTACGCGAAGCTGGCAATCCCTTCTGACGTTCGACATGCCTTCGGCGGAAAGGCCGCATTTATCCAATCACTGAAGACCGGTCTTCGATCAGAGGCAATGACCCGTCGCCTCTCCGTTCTCGCGGATTGGAAAGCCCAAATCGAGGCAGCACGGGATAAGCGAAGCCGCCGTGGTGATGGTTGGAAAGACCGTGTTGCAGAGGATGCTCAGGACTTCAACCAGATTATCCGCCAACTCAAGATCGACACGGCCCTTGGCGAAACGAAAACGTCACCGCTGGACATTGATCCGGCCCACCTAGAAGAGTTTCGGCAGTTCGTTTTCAGCGATACCGAGACTGGGCGCCGTCGCCAAGCTGAAGCAGAAACCGTTTACGCCATGCAGGGAAAGGATGGTGAACTAGCTGCTCACGACCTCGCTCATAAGATGGTGCTGGAGATGTGGGGCGGGTTGATTGCTCACAAGAATGACTTTACAGCGACTGAAGCCAAAGAGGTGCAAGCGATCCTGACTGACCCGACTGCCCACAAGGTCAAGTCGCCCATCACCAAGCCGCGTATCGCCACTTTCCGTCAGCACCGTGAAGCACGGAATGTAGCCACCAAGACGATAGATCAGCAGCAATCGAAGCTTGAAAAGCTTTCCGCGTACCTGGCTAAAGAAGCTAAGCCGCTCGACTTCGACGCCGTATCAGCGTGGCTCGATTCCCTCAAGCTAGCGAGCAAGACCCTCACCCAATATCTGTTGGCAGGTAACGTATTCTGGAAGTGGGCAATAAAGCATGACATTCGCTGGCGTGAAGACTTCAAGGATAAGGCCAACCCATTCGAAAACCATGAGCTACCGCAAACCCGTGGTAAGGAACGTGCAGACCGTCAGCGAAAAGACTTCCAGCCGAAAGAAATTGCAGAGCTTCACGCTGCTGCACTAGCCGCTGACCACACGACACTGGCCGACTTGATCCTCTTGGGTGCGTACACAGGCGCCCGAATTGAAGAGCTTTGCCAGTTAAGGGTTGAGCACCTGATTGAGCCGGATGGAATCGAGAGCTTCGACATTGTTGATTCGAAGACCGCAGCGGGCATCCGTGTCGTACCTGTGCACCCTGCCCTGTCGAGCATTATCGAGCGTTTGAAGGAGGATTCGAAGGACGGCTACCTGATCCAGTCTGACAGTAAGAACAAGTATGGCATCCGTTCTGACGCGCTCTCTAAGGCATTCGGCAGGCTCAAGGAAGCCCAAGGTTACGGCGCCCAACACGTATTCCATTCGATCCGTAAAACGGTCATCACTCAGCTAGTCAGGGCTGAAGTGCAAGGTACGTTAATCGCTGAACTGGTAGGTCATGAAACGGGCACTGTGACGTTTGACGTCTATTCGCAAGGGGCGAGCACCGCACAGAAGCTGGCAGCAATCTCAAAACTCCCCGTCCTCGCCGCTTAAATAACTGAGTCGGCGTTGTTGGTATGAGCGATTTCTCTTCCTTTATATAGATGCATACCCGCACACTGAACGGCCCGTTATCCTTACCGCCGCCCATCCGCTGCCCCCAAGGAATACCGATGAACGATCTACTCTTCGCCCTCAACAGTCAGAAGAAGAGCACCAACCACATACTTCATTTTTTGCTGTGCCTCTTCACAGGCGGATTCTGGGTGATCCCTTGGATATTCATCGCATCAAGCAACAATGCTCATAACCGCGACATCGATTCTGATATCAACATTCTGGTGAGTAACAGGCTGCGCGGTTTGAGTGGTGCGGAGTCATTAAAGCGGTTGAAGAAGAGCACCAATACACGATGGATTCGCGACGACTGCATTTTTATATTGGCATCGATTGTCTTCACTATTGCCTTGGTCTACTGGCTGAAACGTTGACTCGTATGAGGAAAGCGGGTTAATCATGGATATCACTTCGTTAGAAAGTGCATCCACCCCCTGCTTGCATTCCACACCACTCGCCTACATCCAGCCAGCACCGAAACCCCATAACAGATAAATCATCACGCAGCAACTAAAAGTGAAAGTTTTACTTGACAAATCAGGAACTTCCTGTAGAATAGTAAGTGTAGGGACCGATTGTTTTCTACAACTCTTTTACCCCCGAATTCCCCCCATTTGATTACCACACTAGTTTAGCCTCCAGTGTCGTAGTCAGAACACATGTTGATCGTTTACGCGAATGGACGATGCAACTACCCACACCATTTAAGCTTGGGTCAGGATTCCAACGGTAATCCGTGGGGCACCACCGTTACAACTTCGTATACGTACCCTTCATTGTCTAAGAACCTCCTCCTCATAGACAGATAAGGTTACTCCAGTCGCAAGGTTTTAGGATGCCTTTCCACAAGCTAGCAGTCTTGGCGACGAATACTGCTCTAATTTCCTGCATCGCATTCCTCCCCGTAGAAGCTTCCCACAATAAGCTGATGACAGTTCCGCCAGTAACTGCTACGACAACTGGCACCTAATCCAATGCTCTTGAGACGCCTCCAACTAATCACTTGCATCCTTTGAGCCAGCTTAAATGCTGGCATATTCTTGTCTGTAGAAAAGAATCCTCACACACAACTCCAAGGAGACACATCATGTCGCTATCCCTGCTCGTCTACTGTGCTCGCTGCAATAAGCCAGTTATCACGAAACACAAATCTAAACGCCGTTGCTGTTCTCACGCTTGTTTTATGGCCATGTGGCGAAATGACCGCAAGCTTGCTGAACAAGCAACTCAAGAATCACAAGCCGCATAACCAGCAACACCCCCTCTATTCATCTAGGAGAAACAAATGAACACCATCAACATCGAACACATCACAATCAATGTGACCATCCAGCCTCATGAGCCTGTGCAAGAAGCCACACGCCTGCAAGAGCCTTTTAAACGTGGACACCGGACACCTGAAGAGACTCAAGCCAAACAGCTACGCCTTGAGATTCTAAAAACTCGTCAACTAGCCATTCAGAAGAGTGCAGAACGTCTTCAACGTAAGCTCCGTGTAGCCGAAAAGCTCCGTGAGATGTTTGGCAATGATGTGGCTAACAGCATTCTAGGGGGAATCGTCTAATGTTGATGATCCTCTGCATGTGCAGCTCTGCCGTATCTTTCGCTTGCATCTGCCAAGCAACTACAACCGCATAAAACACAACCAAAAAACTCATCCAGAACGGAGACTTTAAATGAACCCAACATACAACCCAGCTTATGACGCTAAAGTTAACCGCCGCCATCTCAAAGCTGAACTATCCGAATACATCAAAGCTGCCATTGAAGCAGCAAAGAACGGCATTCCTCAACATGAAGGCAGCATGTCACCAACAAGTAGAGTGGAGTTCCGTGTATTAACCACTTACGAAGGTATGGTGCGTTACGCCCAACTAGCCTCTGAAGGCTGGCTACTTGACTCTGACGCTCGCACACCACTTGTTCCAACTCCTGGCTCTGCTCTCACTTTCGTGTGTATCGCCCCTGAAAATGTCTTCAACGAGCAATTCCTTGAGAAAATCGTTAAGCGTGCAGAGTACGACTACGAGAAAGAGATTGCAGACCACAACAAGCGTGCAGAAAAATTGCGTAATAGTGATGCTGCTGTAGTTGCTGAAGAAGAACGTCTATTCGCTGAATGGAAAGCAGGCATCAAAGCACAAGCGGAAGCTAACGTGAAAGCTCAAAGCGGCCCAACGGATTACGAACAACTCTACATGAGCGGCCCAACAGCTACTTGGGAACACGCCCAATAAGAGGCTCCAAGTTATGACACAAGGATAATCACATGTCGATGCATGAAGAAGTAGCCCGTCTCACGGGCACGCTGGTGTTCAACGTCAACACTGGCCCAATGCAACAGTTTATGGCAATGATGCAGAACGCCAGCAAGATTCTAAACACCTTCGCAAAAGATTATGAAAGACTCAATAAGATCATGTCTAAGAGTATCAAGGTTAAACTAGATATATCTGGACTGGACAAGGCCAAAGCCAAGTTAGAACATGCTCAAGCCAAGGCAAACAAAGCTAACCAAGCTGTTGCTAGTCAACGAGACAAAGTTGCCTCTGCCAAAACTCCAGCCCAAGCCAGAACTGAGGAAGCTCAACTAGCCAGATTGCAAACTGCCAAGTCCCGTGCAGACCGCGAACTACTCAGAGTGCAGGGACAGGCAACAAAGAACCAAGGGGCTTTGCAGAACATTGCCCAGAAGGCTCAGACCCACGCTGCTACACTGAAGCAGAAAGCCCAAACACTGAACTACCAAACATCCGCACAGAAACAGATTCAGAGTCACCGCAACGCCCGGCACGCTACATTCCAAAGTATCGCTGCCAACCGTAACGCCATCCAGCAGCAGCAATTGTCTAACCTTCAAGCCAAGGGTGCGAAGATTAACTCTGGTGGTCACTCAAGTAGTGGTCATGGTGGTATGGCCCGTTTCTTTGCTGCTCACGGTCATGGCAACTTGCATAACGTCGCCAAGGGAATCGCCAACGTAGGTAATACAACCTCAAGTTTTGGCTCTGTTCTAAGTGGCTTTACAAGTGCCTTGAGCCCCGCAACTCTCGCTCTTGGTGGCTTCGGTATTGCCATTGCCGGTGTCAGTTCTGCCCTTGGTGCATTACATGAGCGTGTTGAGGCACGCGAACACTCCACCGCTGACTCTGAACAGTTCGGATTCGCTCTACAGGCATCTGGTGACGATACAGAGACACAGAAGAAGGCACGTGCTGGATACTTGAAAGCATCTCAAGACTACGCCAACCCAATCAACACAGACACAGCCAAAGAATACGTTAAACAGTTCCGTGCTATGACAGGCAAAGGATATTCTGACGATGACGCAATTCAATTCCTTGATAATGCCGCTGCTGTGAAGCGTGCCGCCAACATCACAGGCATTGATAACACAATGATGGATAGGGAAACCCGTAACGCCCTGTCTAAAGGCAAGTTGGACTCTCGTCAATCTATGGCTGTCCTGTCCCACTTGGGCGCTGTATCTGGCATGTTTGAATTTGGTGTCGCTAAGAACCGTGGCTACAAAGGCGATGAGTCTGGTGCATCCAAGTATCTGAATAAAGACCACCACGCTCAATTCACAGCAAAAGATTTGATTGCTGGTTACGATTATGTAGCCAAGAATACAAGAGACGTGCAAGAGCGTCACGCTGGCTCTATTGAGAACAGCGAAATCACACTACAGAACCAAAAGTTCTTGCAAAGAGTGGCCCAAGAAAACAACCCTGAACTAATCTCTGCTATCCACGACCGAATTAAGGCAGAAGAAGATTTGAACAAGGCCATGGAGCCACTGCAAAAAACGCTGCTTAACTTCGACATTGCCTTAACCAAAGCTGAAACTGGGTTGCTCAACTGGGCATCCGGCTTGAACATGGATGGAAGTAAGAAGACTGAACAGCAAAAGCTACAGGAAGACTTGAGTCCTCCAGACATGCCAGTTTCCCTTAGTATGGTTGGAACTCCTGACTATTCGAACGTCGATACCAATACTCAACGCCAGACAGGCCCAATCGGTAACTTCTGGAACTGGGCGCTTGGAGTCAAGGATAAGCCAGTGGAAGCACCAACTCTTGGCACACCAGCTATTCCAGATTTGGATACTGGTTCGCAATCCTTCAACAGTGCTTCTGACAAAAACCTGAACTACCAGCCTAAGCAATCGAAGATGCCAAACCTGTACGACACTCTTAGTGCAATGCAGAGTGCAATGTCCGACTCTAGTAGTATGCAGGCCGCCACAACAACAAGCCAAGTATTCAACACGCCGATAACTGTCGAGGGGGCGAACATCAACGTGACTCTTTACGGTACGGCGAACGAAGGTGACAAGAGAGAGATAGTTGCTTTGATCGACAAAGGCATGAAAGACACTCTCTCTCAAGTTCCAAACATTGCCAAGGGCACATTGAAAGACGCACTTGGTAACGCCAGAGCACAGCAGGCAGAGCGACAATAACCGAGGGGGCGCCAAGTTCCCTCAACCCATCAATCCCAACTTTAAGACGAACATTCATGACATCCCTGATCAAACTAATCAAGGTGGTGATGTTATCACTCATACTGATTTTCACAGTTTACACCTATGAATCACAGCAAGCTCTGGCCAGAGATACTGCCTTTATGATCATGCAATCACGGCAGTACGCAGATAACCGCATTATTGATTCCCAAACTAGGGTGCTCGATATGGTGGGAGAAGTTTCTAAAGCTACGCGGCTACTAGCAATCATCATCTGCCAGAGAGAGAACGACCGCTCTCTGTGCAGTGACAACCTACATACGCAAGGAGAACCCAGACAATGAAGCTACCTTACAACCAAATCAACAAGCAATACGACCAGTACGAGGCCGCCTACAAATATCTTGAAGATTGGTACGGCCACCATATCCCATACATGTTCCCCGATTTAGTGGCACATCTGGTGCGATGCCTTGACTACGGCGTGACAGAAACCCAATTCAGGCGTGATGCCAAAACCATGTACAGCATTTAGTGATTGGCGGCTAAATTTTAAGCAGCCAATGAATCAAACCCCGATAGCGAAACAACCATCACTCCCAATTCATCCAATGGAGAACCCTCTATGAAAACCTGCATCTGCCAGAACTGCGGCCATGTGTTCGTGAGCAAACGAATTCGCCCATTCTGCAATAACACGTGCCGCCACACATTCATGGCAAACAACCCACTTCCCGCAATCCTGATTGGAGCAAACACTAATGACCAAACCCGACACACACAAACAATCGAGTAAGACCCGCCGTCCAACCTGCCAGAACCCAGCGTGTAAAAAACGGTTCACCACGACAGTAGCCACCGCTAAGTATTGTTCTACCAAATGCGGTGACGCCAGACGGAACAGCCGTAAAAAGGTTGACCCGCTTGAGAAGGCATTGAAGTCTGCGTTTTTCTACTACATCGCTGGCGAGTGTCTACGCGCTAACACCCTTGAGATTCTCCACGGCCACACACTGGAAACTCTGTGTGAACTCCACGAAGTCTATAAGAGCAACATGAAATGGAATGGCTATGGCGGCAGTAACGCTTATGAACTCAGCCATATTGCTTCCGTGAAAGGTCATGCTGGCGTGGGTATGTTGTTTGCTGAAAATCTTGTGTCCGCTCCCAAGGCTCTCAACCGCGCTCACGGCAACAAGCACTACGGGTTTGGCAAATCGATCAGCCGTCTAACGCTCAACCCCAAACACTCCGTAGACAAGCGTTGGAATACTCCGTCTGAAGTGGTGCAGATGGTCATCAGCTATCTGGGCAAAGACTTGGTATTGGCCGTCATCAAGACTTGCAAAATCAAACCTGCACAGCGTAGTCAGTTGGTTGAATGGATTCTCGCTCATTACGATCCGGCTAACCCTCGTCACTTGATCGCCCTGGGCGACCTGTCCCAAATCCACGACCTCAAGACTCAACAGTTGAAGCACGTTAAAGACGCCATGCTTTATGAGGAAGCGGGAGAATACTTTGCGTCCCCAGCGGCTCACCCAGCAATCGTACTGCGCGATGAACTGACCAGACTGAGCGCCTACCGTCCAGAGCTTGAAGTCTACGCCTACGCTCTCGATGAAGCCTTGACCACGCAAGGCGACGACTACAGTTTGTTTTCCAAGCATCATGAACAGATGTTGTTCGACGTGCTGCACGGAAAGTCGATTGCTGTCATGGCCGATACGCTGGCAATGGTCATTGGCGAGAACACCGCTCACAGGTTCATCACCTACGACGACAGCGTTGCAGTGCTGCCGAGATACCACGTTGACGCCTTCCATTTCGTCACCAACCCCCAAGCTGGCGCCCAACTTCACACAACGTCGCTGGCAGCTTTCAAAGCGTCTCTGGGCGTCGATATCGAGGTGGGCAACCACATTCAGCGGCATGAGGAAATCGCGCTGCACATGCTCCCAGTGGCCGTATTCGACCCTTGGGGTAACGAAGTGGAACAACCTCCGTTTTAACTTTTCTGCCCGTCTGGCTCACGCTTGGCGGGCTTTTGTTCAGCGGTACTACACGTTGGTTCGCTATCGGCATTTAATAAGGGTAAATGGCCCACGCCCTAAAATTTTAGGGCGTACCACAGGAGAACAACATGAGTATCAAACAGAGTGCTTCGCTTTGCTCGCTGACTACTGGCAGCCGTAGTAGAGGTTCCACCGGGACCGATATGCACCCAGCCCATGTATTACGGGGCCTCCAGCCGATTTAGGCTGACGCGTTCACACCTCCAGAGAGGTACATTTCAGAGTGCGTACAGTTGACAGGGAACCCTGTCAGGACATTGACCCTTGAATGAAGTCAGCTTTTAGGCGATGCAACCCACTGATCCAAATGCAAATAGTTCTTGACACGATCTGCAACCATCAGTACAATGCGCTTGATCTTCAGTACTTCAGCACCACCGCGAAGCCTCCTGACACACCGCCCATATTCATAACCTGTCACCACAGAACAAAAAGCTTCTGCTCTTGATGTTGTTTGAAAGGTATCCCGTGTCGGTTAAGACACAGCGGTATTACCCTTCAAGTTGTTCCCTCCGACCGTAAGGTCAACTCTGTTCCCAGCTTCTAAAGTGCGAATTAAAACCTTCAGAAACATCCTGAAAACCCACTCCATCACATTTATTATGTACTGATTGGTACATAATGTTGTAATCCCTAAAGCCGTCAGGCTACCCGGTAGACGAGGGAAAAATTTCCTTCGTCGCAACTCAGTTCCTCTCGCACCCCCGGATTCATTGGCCCAAAGCCCTATGTGAAGATTCTGTTTTCCTGATTTATGCCAGTTGACCTGTTATGACTGGTGCGGAATGTACTAAGCAATCTGCTTTCTCTTCCCGCAAGAATCAGTTTTTCACCACTTTCAGTCAACAAACAGCAACAAAACGCCAATTCAGTGCAGATGCCTGCAATACTCTCAATCCTTCTGCTTCTCATTCTTAAGTGCGAATGTTTCTCGATTATTCCTTCCGGCCTTGTCCGGTGAATCAGCAAAATTTTTTGCTCATTGGCGGAGAAATTTTCCTCTGCCAATCAATACACGTCTGGAAAGGGCACTGATGTCCTTGGTGAATCGTCAGCAAAATTTTTTGCCCACGTCGGCTAGATTTTCAGCTCACGCCTAGCCATAACACTTCGTAGACGAACGTCAGCAATATGTTATGATGATCCCATCACCAACGATGACAGGGGCGAACGATGAAACAGGTAGTGGCTTATGCACGTGTAAGTACCGACGATCAGTCACTTTCCGTTGCTGGTCAGTTCGCTGCTATCAAGATCGCTGCTGAAGCCAACGGCTGGGAGATTGTTGCCCAGTTCACCGATGAGGGTGTGTCAGGCTCCATTGATCCTCAGGAACGCCCCCAATGCCGTCTGGCTCTTGCTATGGCTAAAGGTTTGAATTGCCCAATCGTGGTTCACCGCCTCGACCGGCTTGGACGTGATCACGCACACTTCATTACGCTGCAAAAGAAGTTTAAGTTCATCGAAGCTGAGGACGTGCATGGCAGTGGTTTGGTGCGCAATATCAAGTCGCTGCTGGCTGAAGAAGAGTTGATCAAGATTCGCCAACGCACAAAAGACGGATTAGCAGAATTGAAGAAGAACGCACTCCTAGATACTCAGAAGGGTGCAGAAGCTCGCCAGAAGATTGCCAACCGGGATGCTGGCCGTATGGCCGCATGGGCTGTAGGGAACGGTGCGGCTGTAAAAGCTAAGGCAGTCAACGCCAACATCCGTGCAAAGTCATTGGAAGCTGAACTGAAGGCTTGCTTATACGATGGTCAACCAACTCTGGCCGCTATCGCTAGGTGCCTGAACGACAAAGGAGTCACGACTGAACGTGGGAGTGCATTCCAGCCCATGACGGTAAAGCGCCTGATGGAACGTCTGAATCTTTCTCTCCCAAGCTAACGCCAAAAGGTTGAGCCAGCCCCTGTTTGAACAACTCTCAACACACGCCAGTAGTAGACATCCTACCGGGATGGATTCGCCTCCAGACCACGTATATCAAGGCTCACAGCCCGTTTCCACTGACGCGCTTCAATGTCAGTGGCGAGCGAATTCACCCGGTAACTAACACATAGCCCGCCATTGAGCGGGTATCGTCATGCCCTCAGTTCGTACAGTCACAGCACGCTGTCACAGAGCGCCATACAGCCCCAACAAGCCACGCTGATACAACACAGCACCTCGCCCAATACAAACTGATCACACCCCACCAACAGCGTCACAGCCAGCCACAGAAGGCAGATCGTGCGTAGGGTGTCCGTCTCTTATTTGTGGTTCCGCTTGGAGCGATCTAACTGACGCCGCTGTTCGCTGCTTGATAGCTCTGGCTTTAAGCCATTATTTTTCCCTGAGCTGAATCGAGGAACGCGCTCAAGTGCATGACTCTCGCGGCGCGGGGGCGGGAATTCGCCAGAAAATCGACCCTGAGTGCATATTCACTGTAGGAGCCCGGCAAGCGGGGCATGTAGAATCAATGCCCCCCCCCCGCAAGGAGCAAATTCATGACAAGTAAGCCACGCCAAGTAACTTTGCGAGTAAACCAAACCGATATTTCACCAGATACCGACGTGATGCTTCAGCGGGACCTTGCGCGCTTCCAGTTCTACTACTCCATCGCCGGTTTGATCCTTGGCCTTCTATGTATGATCGGCGGGATCACTTTGTTCGTGCTTGGTGTAACAGGCGCTTCTGACTGGTATACCAACATCTGGGGGGCGGAATCTCGAATCAGTCAAGCCGCACCCGGCGCCATCCTTTTCATCATTGGCTTATTCGTCGTGATTTTCACGCGATACAAATTCAAGCATGTCCCGTCCAATAGGTAAGGCAGGGCTTCAAACCCTCAATCACTCCCCAACCAATTGCCGCACATAATCGATAATGGCAAACTGCCGCTTTTGACAGGGAAGTAAAATGGCACTCATCGCGTGTTACGAATGCTCCAAGGAAATCAGTGATACCGCCCAATCATGCCCCGGTTGCGGCGCCCCCGTGAAGTCAAACAACAGACCAGCCGGCCCAAGGCCATACCAACCGGCACATCGCATGGTTAGCCTTCCGCTCTTTCTTGGGAACGTTGTACTAGCCCCAATCTTCGTATGGTTTCTGCTCCGTAAAGGCTACTCGACTCAGTCTAGAGTGATTGGGTTTGGATGGCTCGCAGTCTTCATCCTCTGGCCTTCGTTGAGTTCCCAATCGCCAGACAAAACTCAAGTAGCATCATCAGCAAGCACCACCTATTCAGCCTCCCGCCCTGTGGATCAGCACCCCGAAAGCACTGCGACATACGCGCAGGTGAACGCAGATGTTGGGTGCAAAAGCAGCTACAGCGATCAGAAGAAAGACGATATTTTCAAAGCCAAGTACAAAGACCATTGGATGACCTGGAGCGGCGAGGCAGTATTGCTGGAGTCTGATGAGGCATCACTGAACGTGGACGGTGTAGGAACCCAAGACCTGCGCGTAACGTTTGCAGGCAAGAACGCTGGATACGATCTTGCTAAAGGCAGCAGACTGAAGGTGAGATTCTTGATGAGGAGTGCAGGAGGATGCTTCCTGCCTTTCGGCGGGCAAGACGCAACAGTAGTGCGATAGCCGCCTAGCCACCAGAACGGAGCCCGCCAAGTGAGCGGGCTTTTTCATGTCAGCCTGAAAAGGGCGAACCAGTGCAACTGAACACGAAAAATTAGCGACCTGAGTAGTACAAATGAGTAGTACAACCCAAAAAGAAAAACCCCCGTAACTCATTGAATTACAGGGGTTTTCTAGATATGGCGGAGAGATAGGGATTCGAACCCTAGGTACCGGTGAAGGTACAACGGATTTCGAATCCGTCCCATTCGGCCACTCTGGCATCTCTCCAACGGCGCGCATCATAACAACACTTTTGCCGGAAGCGAACCCCCCTAAGCAAATTTTTTCCGTGCTATCAGATGCTTGCGTCGATTAAAGCGGTACGCCCAGACGATTGGCGACTTCTTCATAGGCTTCGATGACGTCACCGAGGCCCTGGCGGAAGCGGTCCTTGTCCATTTTCTTGCCGGTGGCCTTATCCCACAGGCGGCAGCCGTCCGGGCTGAATTCGTCGCCCAGGACGATGGAGCCGTCGGAGAACACGCCGAATTCGAGTTTGAAGTCGACCAGCAGCAGGCCGGCGTCATCGAACAGTTTGCTCAGGACTTCGTTGACCTTGAGCGACAGTTCCTTCATGCGAACCAGTTGCTCAGCGGTTCCCCAACCGAAAGCCACTACGTGGGATTCGTTGATGAACGGGTCGCCCTTGGCGTCGTCCTTCAGGAACAGTTCGAAGGTGTAAGGGTTGAGCTTCAAGCCTTCTTCGACGCCCAGACGCTTGACCAGGCTGCCGGCGGCGTAGTTACGCACGACGCATTCAACCGGGATCATGTCGAGTTTTTTAACCAGGCATTCGTTGTCGCCCAGCAGTTTGTCGAATTGGGTCGGCACGCCGGCCGCTTCGAGTTTCTGCATGATGAAGGCGTTGAACTTGTTGTTCACCATGCCTTTGCGGTCGAGCTGCTCGATGCGCTTGCCGTCGAACGCCGAAGTGTCGTTGCGAAACAGCAGGATCAAGCGGTCAGCGTCGTCGGTCTTGAAAACCGATTTGGCTTTGCCGCGGTAGAGTTCTTCACGTTTTTCCATGATGGGCTCCGCTTGCTAAGTAGGTGGGCTAGGCGATGTGTCGCCAGTCGAGCCCTGAATCTTGATCGGCCAGTTGCAGCCAGTCCGGGTCGCACCCGAGGGTGTCGACAAAACATTGCCGGGCCAGCTGCGGCAGGTTGTTCTTGCTGCTCAGATGGGCCAGGACCAGGTGTTGCAGGCCTTGCCAGCCCAACTCGGACACCAGGAATGCCGCCTGATGGTTGTTCAAATGTCCCAGTTCACCGCCCACCCGCTGCTTCAGGAAGTACGGGTAGTGACCGCGAGCCAGCATGTCACGGCAATGGTTGGACTCGATCATCAACGCATCAAGGTCCCGATAGCCGTCCAGCACCTTGTTGCAATACGAGCCCAGATCGGTCAACAGGCCAAAGCGCCGTTCGCCGTCATTGAAAACGTATTGCGTCGGTTCCTGTGCATCGTGTGCCACGGCAATGACTTCGATGTTCAGGGCGCCGACTTGCAATTGCTCGCCACCGGCCAGGAAGCCAGCGGGTTCGATCGGTTTGCGCATCCCGCGCAGGGTGCCGCGACTGAGGTAGACAGGCAGATTGTAGCGCCGAGACAGCAAACCCACGCCATGCACGTGGTCGGCATGTTCGTGGGTTACGAGTATCGCGCTCAACTGCGCCGGGTTTACACCCAGGCGCAGCAGGCGTTTTTCGGTTTCTCGCAGGGAGAAACCACAATCCACCAGTACATACGTGTCAGCGCTGGCGATCAGCGTGCCGTTCCCTTGGCTACCGCTGCCGAGAACGGCAAAACGCATGTGATCAGCCCAGGTTGTCCTGAATCACGGTCAACACTTTGCGGGCCACTTCTGCCGGCGCCACGGTGTTGATGTTTTTCTCGACGGTGACCTGAACGTTCTCGCCCACCTTGCTCAGACGAACCTGATAACGGTCGGCACGGGCTTCAACTTCTTCCTTGGTCGGCGCACTGCCGAACAGGCTGCTGAAGAAACCAGGCTTCTCGTCTTTCTTCTCGGCTTTTTCCGACAAGTTGATGTAGTACAGACCCAGGCTGCGGTTGATGTCCTCAACGCGCCATTCGCCTTGTTCCAACGCACGACCAACGCTCGACCAGGCGCGATCCAGGTCCGGACCGACGTTCAGGATCGGGTTACCGCTGCCGTCTTCGCTCAGGCTGACGCGATTTGGCGTATCGAAATCACGGGATGCCAGCATGGAAACCGAACCGCCCTTCTCAGCGGTGCGGCTCATGCTCGCGAGCATGTCATCGACCAGTGCCGCGTCCAGGCCAGTGTTGACCGAACGGTTGGTGAAATCGACATTCGCGGTGCTGCCGACAGGACGCTCTGCGCTGACCACGTAGATTTCACTGGTGTTGCGCTGCACGCCTGGCTCGATGCGGACCCGCACGCGGGTTTCGCTGTCGGCGCCGACACCGGCGGCGGTCAGGCGCTTGGCCATTGCCGCGGACAGTTCGTCGGAATGCTGCCAGGTAGTGGTGAATTCGCCGGTTTGCGGGCGTTGTTCGTCCAGGCGGAAACCGTTGTCCTGGAAGAACTGCAACGCCACTGGCCAGACTTCGGCCGGAGGGTGCTGACCCATGACCCAGCGCGAGTCACCGCTTTTTTGCAGGGTGTAGTCGCTGGCGTCAGCAATCGCCGACAGCGGCTGCGGACGCGGCACGATGTACTCGCCCTTGGCGGTGTCATCGGCCACGTTACGCGGGATCGGCAAAAGCGGGTCCAGGCGTTTGGCGGTGCTGACATTCGGTGGCAGTTGCATTGGTGCAGTCTGTTGCGCTTCCAGGTAATCGCTACCACGGTCACGGAAGTAACCTTCCGGGCCCCAGATCCATCCACAGCCACTGGTGCTGGAGATAATCAAGGCAAGTGCGGAAAGTCCGGCCATTCGCTTCATGCGTTGTACTTCCTCAATTAAACCAGGACGCCGGACTGGCGCATGGCCTGCCGCAGCGGTTCGTGACAAGCAGTGCTGAGCCAGGTGAGCGGCAGACGGATACCGTCCGGCATCAAGCCCATTTCATGCAATGCCCATTTCACGGGGATAGGGTTGGATTCGATAAACAGGGTTTTATTGAGCGGCATCAGCTTTTCGTGGATGGCCCGAGCAGTCACGGCATCGCCCTTGAGCGCGGCGTTGCACAGATCGGCCATGTCACGCGGGGCGACGTTGGCGGTCACCGAGATGTTGCCTTTGCCGCCCAGCAGGATCAATTCGACAGCGGTGGCATCGTCACCGGAGATCACCAGGAAGTCTTTGCTGACGCCGTCGATGATCGCCTTGGCACGGCTCAGGTCGCCAGTGGCTTCCTTGATACCGATGATGTTTTTTACGGTCGACAGGCGGATCACGGTCTCGGCCTGCATGTCGCACGCGGTGCGGCCAGGCACGTTATATAGGATCTGCGGGATATCGACGGCTTCGGCGATGGCCTTGAAGTGCTGGTACAAGCCTTCCTGGGTTGGCTTGTTGTAGTACGGCGTCACCAGCAGGCAAGCATCGGCGCCAGCGATCTTGGCGTTGGTGGTCAGCTCAATGGCTTCGCGCGTCGAATTGGCGCCCGTACCGGCGATCACCGGAATGCGCCCAGCCACTTGCTTGACCACGTAACGAATCACTTCGATGTGCTCGTTCACGTCTAGCGTGGCCGATTCACCTGTCGTGCCGACCGCCACGATGGCGTGGGTGCCGTTTTGCAGGTGAAAGTCCACCAGTTTGCTCAGGCTGTCCCAATCGAGACGACCCTGTGCATCCATGGGTGTGACCAGTGCCACCATACTGCCCGCAATCATGCAACCGCTCCTGCCGGAAAAAGAGAGCCGTAATGGTACTGGCGCCAAGATGCTTGTACAAGCGAAGTACTGCGCTGCCGCCATTCCCCTTGGCGCTGCTTTTCGCTACCCTTCAGACTTTGATCGGTACCGACACGCTCGTACGCCGGGTTCCAGCCTCCATTTTCGGCATCACAAGCCCCGATCCAGCGTTGCCGCCCCTCGCTCCTGCCTTCGATGGAGCACGTTGCAACCTTCGGCCGGGTTTTCTGAATTCGCATCCGCAGGCTCGCCCCCGGTAAAAAAAGCCCGTAGAAGTATCGACCGCTCATCGCTTTAGGAATGCTGCATGTCCACCCCCACAGTTCGCGAACAATTCCTTGTTATCAGTGCCCTTGGCGCCAACCCCATGGAGCTGACTAACGTCCTGTGCCGCGCCAGCCATGAAAACCGCTGCGCCGTGGTCACCTCTCGCCTGACCCGTCACGGCGAGTGCAGTGCCCTGATCCTCGAGATCTCCGGTAGCTGGGATGCCCTGGCCCGCCTGGAAGGCAGTCTGCCGACCCTCGCCAAGAAGCACGCCTTCACGGTCAATGTGGTGCGTAGCGCCGCGCTGGAGAACCGTCCACAGGCCCTGCCTTACGTCGCCTATGTCAGCTCGGCTTACCGCTCGGACATCATCAACGAGTTGTGCCAGTTCTTCATGGACCACAACGTCGAGCTGGAAAACCTGACCTGCGACACGTATCAGGCGCCGCAAACCGGCGGCACCATGCTTAACGCCACGTTTACCGTGACGCTGCCCGCCGGCGTACAAATCAGCTGGCTGCGCGATCAGTTCCTGGATTTCGCCGACGCGCTGAACCTGGACGCCCTGATCGAACCGTGGCGCCCACAAAACCCAATGTAAGGAAGCTTTCATGGCCGTTGCTATCGACCAACCGGTTACCGACTTCGAAGCACCCGCCACCAGCGGGCAGACCGTCAGCCTCGCGAGCCTCAAAGGCAAGCAAGTGGTGATTTACTTCTATCCGAAGGACAGCACTCCGGGCTGCACGACCCAGGGCCAGGGCTTTCGTGATCAGTTGGAGGCTTTTAAAGCCGCCAACACCGAAGTCTTCGGCGTGTCCCGCGACAGCCTCAAATCCCACGAGAACTTCAAGGCCAAGCAGGCCTTCACCTTCGAGCTGATCAGCGACAAGGAAGAAGCGCTTTGTCAGTTGTTCGACGTGATCAAGCTGAAAAAGCTCTACGGCAAGGAATACATGGGCGTTGATCGCAGCACGTTCCTGATCGACAAGGACGGCGTGTTGCGTCAGGAATGGCGCGGCGTGAAGGTGCCGGGGCATGTGGATGCGGTATTGGCGGCGGCCGAGGCACTGAACAAGGCCTGACTCATCTGGCGTCTGATGGGACGCTATCGCGGGCAAGCCTTGCTCCTACAGATTTGTGTCGTTCACGAGACTGGGCACGACACATAACCTGTAGGAGCGAGGCTTGCCCGCGATGAGGCCCTCAAGACTGAAACCTAGAGCAACGGCGCCACCACCGGTTCCTTGCGCGGCCAAGCATCCAGCACAGCCTTGAACAGCGTCGCCAGGGGAATCGCGAAGAACACGCCCCAGAAGCCCCACAACCCGCCAAACAACAGCACCGCACAGATGATCGCCACCGGGTGCAGGTTGACCGCCTCGGAAAACAGCAGCGGCACCAGCACGTTGCCGTCCAGGGTCTGAATGATCCCGTAGACCGCCATCAAATAGATGAACTGATCACTCCAGCCCCACTGGAACAACGCGATCAGCAACACCGGCACGGTCACCACCACGGCACCGACGTATGGCACCACCACCGACACCCCCACCAGCAACGCCAACAGCGCCGCGTAGTTGAGGCCCAGCGCCACGAACGCAATGTAGGTCACGCCGCCGCAAATGATGATTTCAATGACTTTGCCGCGAATGTAATTCGCGATCTGCCGGTTCATCTCTTGCGCGACCCGGGTGATCAGCGCTCGCTCGCGGGGCAGGTAGCCGCGAACCCACTGCCCGATCATTTCCCGATCCTTCAGGAAAAAGAACACCAGGATCGGCACCAGCACCAGATAGATCATGATGTTGACCAGCAGTGGCAGGCTCGACAGCGAAAACGTCAACGCCCATTGGCCGAACTTGCCGATCTCGCCCCGCGCCACTTCAATGGCTTGCAGCACTTGCTCGTCAGATACCAGATGCGGGTAGCGCTCAGGCAGCAGCAACAGCAGCGATTGCCACTTGGCGAGCATGCCGGGCAACTCGTTGAACAGCGTGATCAGTTGATGCCAGAGCAACGGCACCACCACCACGATGAACACCAGCAATAACCCCATGAACAAGGCAAAGACCAGCCCCACGGCAACCCCGCCGGGCACCCGCAGTCGTTCGAGGGTCACCACCAACCCCTGCATCAGATAAGCCAGCACCATCCCGGCCAGCACCGGCGCGAGCATGCCGCCCAAGGTGAGCACGGCGGTGAATGCCAACACCAGCAGCACCGCCAGCACCACGGCTTCTTCGTCGGAGAAGTAGCGCTGAATCCAGTCGCGTAACACTTTGAACATCAATAATCCTTAAGAACAAACGCAGCCGGTTTCAGGCTTTTTTCAACCAATAGCGGTAAACACCCGCCTCGTCTTCTTCGAGCAGCAGCGTATGACCGGCCAATCGGGCAAAGGTGCGGAAATCGCGCTGGGAGCCCGCGTCCGTGGCGATGACCTTCAACACCGCGCCGCTGGCCATCCGGTTGAGCTCAAGTTTGGCCTTGAGCAATGGCAACGGACAATTCAGGCCACTGGCATCCAGCTCAACGTCATGGGCTACAGCGTCGATCATTGCATCACTCCGGGTCAGGTGGTTGAGCGGCCTAGAATATCTGGTCCGAAGTCCACTGTCCGGCTACAGTAAGGTCTTTGTCGACTAAGGCTTTGTGCATGACCTTTTTGCGCCCTACCCTGCTGACGCTCGCTTGCCTGCTCGCCTCACCAGGCTTCGCCGACGACCTGCCGTCACTTGGTGACGCCAGTTCTGCCATTGTCTCGCCGCAACAGGAATACCAATTGGGCCGTGCATGGCTGGCGATGTTGCGCAGCCAGGTGTCGCAGCTCAATGACCCGCAACTCAAGGACTATGTCGAATCCAGCGTCTATAAGTTGGTCGAGACCAGCCAGGTCAGCGACCGGCGCCTGGAGTTCATCCTGATCAACAGTCCGCAACTCAACGCCTTCGCGGCGCCGGGCGGGATCGTTGGGGTCAACGGTGGCCTGTTCCTCAATGCCCAGACCGAAGGCGAATATGCCTCGGTGCTGGCTCACGAATTGGCTCACTTGTCTCAACGCCACTTTGCCCGGGGCGTCGAAGCCTCGCAACGCATGCAAGTGCCGATGATGGCGGCGCTGCTGGCCGGCATCGTGATCGCAGCGGCCGGTGCCGGCGATGCCGGGATCGCGACCATTGCCGGTACGCAAGCGGCGGCGATTCAGGAACAGCGGCGTTTCTCGCGCCAGAACGAGCAGGAAGCCGACCGGATCGGCATCCTGAACCTGGAAAAAGCCGGTTACGATCCGCGCTCGATGCCGAACATGTTTGAACGGCTGATGCGCCAGTATCGCTTCGACGCCAAGCCGCCGGAATTCCTGCTGACTCACCCGGTCACCGAATCCCGTATCGCCGACACCCGCAACCGCGCCGAACAGGCCAAACCGGGCGGCATCGAAGACAGCATGCGCTACCAACTGATTCGGGCACGGGTGCAACTGATCTATGAAGAAACCCCAGGCCTTGGCGCCAAACGCTTCCGCGCCCAGCTCGATGAAAACCCGAAAAACGACGTTGCGCGCTACGGCCTCGCCATCGCCCAAATCAAGGGTGGCCAGTTGAACGAAGCCCGGGAGAATCTCAAACAACTGCTGGCCACGGCGCCGAACGAGATCATCTATAACCTGGCGCAGGTCGATCTGGACATCACCAACAATCGCCTGCCAGAGGCCCAAACCCGGGTCGACCGTTTGCTCACCCAATATCCGGGCAACTATCCGCTGAATCAGGTGCGAGTCGATTTGCTGCTCAAGCAGAACCGCACCGCCGATGCGGAAAAAGCCCTGGAGAGTTTGCTCAAGAGCCGTCCGGACGATCCCGATGTCTGGTACATGGTGGCGGAAACCCGAGGCCTTTCCGGCAATATCATCGGCCTGCATCAGGCGCGCGCCGAATACTTCGCGCTGGTCGGCGACTACCGACAGGCCATCCAGCAACTGGACTTCGCCAAGCGCAAGGCCGGCAGCAACTTCCCGCTGTCCTCGCGCATCGACGCTCGGCAAAGGGAGCTGATGGAACAGGAGCGCATGGTCAAGGACATGATGGGCTGAGCGTTCGCCGAGACTCAGAACGCAGACACAAAAAAACCGCCTCTTTCGAGGCGGTTTTTTATTCAGCCGACAACCGGTTTATTCAGCCAGTTTGAAGGTGATGAAGCTGGCACGACCTTGACGCAGAACCCGCATCGACACCGAACGGTTCTTCGGCAGGGCCTTGGCGATTTCGGTGAACTCCTTGGTGGAGCCAATCGCCTGGTTGTTCAGGTGAGTGATCACGTCGCCAGGCTGCAAGCCAATCAGCGAAGCAGGACCGTCCTGAACATCCTTGATCACCACACCACCCTTGAGGTCGTAGGTTTTCTTCTGCTCATCGGTCAGCTCGATCACCGAAACACCCAAGCGGTTACTGCTGCCTTCGACACCGGATTTCGGCACGGCATCCAGCTCTTTGCCTTCTTCCGGGATAGCGCCGACGGTCAGTTCGACATTCTTGCGCTTGCCCTCGCGGATCACTTCAAGATTGGCTTTGGAGCCGGCCTTGAGTGCGCCGACCAGATGCGGCAGGTCAGCGGACATGACGATCGGTTGACCATTCATGCTCAGAATCACGTCGCCGACTTGAAGGCCGCCCTTGGCCGCCGGGCCGTCATCCTGGATCTGAGCCACCAGCGCACCGGCCGGCTTATCCAGACCGAACGATTCGGCCAGGTCTTTGTTCACTTCCTGGATCACCACACCCAACCAGCCACGACTGACTTTGCCGCCGCTTTTCAGCTGATTGGACACGTCCATCGCAACGTCAATCGGGATCGCGAACGACACGCCCATGAAGCCGCCGGAACGGGTGTAGATCTGAGAGTTGATCCCGACCACTTCGCCATTCAGGTTGAACAGCGGGCCACCGGAGTTACCCGGGTTGATCGGCACGTCGGTCTGGATGAACGGAACATAGTTTTCGTTCGGCAGGCTGCGACCGATGGCGCTAACGATGCCTTGGGTCACGGTATGGTCAAAGCCAAATGGCGAACCGATGGCAACCACCCATTGACCGGCCTTCAGGTCCTGGGATTTGCCGAGCTTGAGCACCGGCAGGTCCTTGCCTTCGATTTTCAGCAGCGCCACGTCGGAACGCGGGTCGGTGCCGACGAGTTTGGCTTTCAACTCACTGCGGTCGGCCAGGCGCACGAGAATTTCATCAGCGTCGGCGATAACGTGGTTGTTGGTCAGGATGTAGCCATCCGGCGAGATGATAAACCCCGACCCCAGGGATTGGGCTTCGCGCTGGCGATCGCCACGGGGCGAACGTGGTTGCGGCATGCCGCGCTCGAAGAACTCGCGCAGCGCGGGCGGCAAGCCTTCAAGGTCAGGCATCTGGCTGGAGACTTTGCGATCAGGCAGTTTTTGCGTGGTACTGATGTTCACCACGGCAGGCGAGGCCTGTTCGACCAGTTGCGTAAAGTCAGGCAATTCGGCCGCTTGAGCAGAGACCGCCTGACCGAGCACCAGCACGGTGGCAAAAATGGAGAGATAAGACTTCAAGCGTGGTATCGACATACGGCTCCCGTTACGACGAGCATGGTTAAGCGATATGGAGCAAGGAACACCGGGAACGATACGCCGGTATTTTTGTTCCGGGAACAACAAACAAGGCCAGAGCCGAGAGGCTCTGACCTATAGAAAAATCCGGGGATATTTGCAACTTGAAATGCTCACCAAACATTTCGACGTCTCAAAGGTGGGTTGGACATTGCTGACCTCTCGCACAATCAAATCGTCGATCCATGAGCATCATTGTTCAGCTCACTGCTTGGCCGTAGTAGCACTATTGCGCATGGACAGCGCAATTCGTTCGGCGGTACCAATCGGAATTTCACCGACCACGGTCACCATCATCTCGCCCTGAGGGGTGGTCAAGCGCCGGGAAACGGCGACGGTTGGCCCCAGCTGAGTACGCGTATCGGTGACTGTTGCGCCGTTCAATGGCTCAAGGAACACCGAGAAACGGGCCAGGCCATCGTCGTACATCAGGCTACTGACTTGAGTTTTGGTTTCAGGGTCTTTGCGCGAAGAGCTGCTGCTAAGCTCGAAACCTGGCGGCAACCAGTCCGAATGCCACTCATCTACGGTCTTGAGGGCAGTGGCTTTATCTGCGTTGGGCGTGAGCGCCTTGCAATCAGGGCCAGCCTGCAAATCGCTGTCGGATGGGGCATCGGCGGTATCCAGTTGCGTGAACTGGAAACGCTCGAGCAACTGGCCTTTGTCATTGAGCAGCAATGACTTCAACGGCAGGCCGGTTTCCTTGTCCAGATGCAGTTCGAAACCGTAACGATGCTGGTCACGCGGCGTCAGCGAAACAATCACCGCCGCACGCCCGGCCACACGCGACTTGCCGATGACGGCAAGGTCGTACCAATTCTTGAGCTTTTGTGGATCGAGTGCACGAGCAGCAGAGTTGGGAGAGTCCCCCAGCCCCGCTATCAGGGTGCCGCTGACGCATTGAGTATGCCCATCAATGCGCACGACTTCCTGTGCCGAGCCGTCGAGCTGGAGTAAACGCTCGCGGACCTTGCCATCCTGGACGCGGTGCCAGATGTTATGGGTAGAAAAACTACCGTTTCGCTCGTAAACAAAAGTGCCGTGAAAGCTTTGCGTTTGCTCGGCCTGGCCCAGACGGGTCAACCAGTCTTGGGCTTCATCAGCGTGGGCTGGAACAACAAACCAGCCACCCAGCAGCAGCGTAAGTAGAGGTATGGCGCGCATGATCCTCCTTAACGGTTTTCCAGGCTTGCTGCACGAGCATAAGGCAGGGCGCTTTCAGTGCCTTTGAGTGCAGCCTGTTGAGCATGTTGGCGCAAGTAGCTTGGCAGACGCTGATCGTGCCAGCCCGGCTGACCTTGCAAAACGCCGTTGGCCATAGGACCAGTGGCTTCCGAACTCTCACTATAGCCGGCCAATACAGCTGGGCCTTTAACCTGAGGAACGGTCAAGCCCGGTTGATTGGATTGCTGAGCCAGTTCGACACCGGCAATTTCGTCCTGGTTGTACAGACGAACACCTGCCAATACAGCAACGGTCACCGAGGCAGCGACGGCCAGACGGCCCAGACTGCGCCATGGGCTGCGAGATGCCTTGGCCGGGACGGCTTCGTCTTCCAGCGCAGCAGAGACTGCCGCAGCGATGTCCAGACGTGGAAGCAGCAGATCCTTATGCATGACTGCCCGAGCGATCTGGTAACGAGCCCAGGTATCGCGGGTTTCAACATCGTCAAAGGCATTCAGTACCCGACGCAATTCCAGCTCGTCCGCTTCGTTATCCATCACTGCGGACAGCGATTCCTGCAGGGCTTCACGACTCATGGCGTTCCTCTCTTGGCTGTCGCCGCTGTCTCAGTTTTCCTGCAACAACGGTTGCAGGGCTTTATCAATGGCTTCCCGAGCCCGGAAAATCCGGGAGCGCACGGTACCCACCGGGCATTGCATGACTGCTGCAATGTCCTCGTAACTCAGACCATCGAATTCACGTAAAGTTAACGCCGTACGCAAATCTTCTGGAAGTTGCTGGATGGTTCGATGGACGGTGCCTTCGATCTCATCCCGCAGCAATGCGCGTTCTGGAGACTCGAGATCCTTGAGGCCATGATCGCCGTCGTAGAACTCTGCGTCTTCAGAACTGACATCACTATCCGGCGGCCGGCGGCCGCGTGAAACCAGATAGTTTTTCGCCGTGTTGATGGCGATGCGGTAAAGCCACGTATAAAACGCGCTGTCTCCGCGGAAATTACCAAGTGCACGGTAAGCCTTGATAAAGGCTTCCTGTGCGACATCCTGGGCTTCATGGGTGTCGTGCACGAAACGCACGATCAACCCGAGAATTTTGTGCTGGTATTTCAGCACTAGCAGATCGAAAGCTCGCTTGTCGCCACGTTGAACGCGCTCGACCAGCTGCTGATCCTCTTCCTGGGTTAGCATGAACACTCCTCGATAAGCTCGGAGGAAGCTTGCATAACTAAACGACCAGACTTGCAAACATAGACTCGGGCTTTTCGCAAAAGTTCTCCCCCTCCAAGCAAGTTTCCTGCGGGCTCTGATTTGGCACGCACGAAAAGCGCAGCTCGGGATAACCCGGCTGCGCGAATAATCTTGTCATCGGATTCGCCGGCAAGGACCCAACAGCAGATCCCGCGCTGAAGCCGACACTGTCCCTTGATTCAGGCAACCAGCTATTGATCTTGGGCCTTTGGCAAAAGTTCCAAATATTTATAGCCGGGTGTAACCGACATTGTGCAACCGTGAAGAGAAAAAGACTGTTAAATCCACGATACAGTCGTCTTGTCGCCGAACCGGCGAAAAAAACATCCGACGAAGCGTCCGGTCTTTTCCGTCACAGTAGTTTCACAATGCCATGTAGGCCCGGCTATTGTGCCGCTCCCCCCCTCTATATACTAGTGGGCTGTGTGGCTGCCTGACTCGCCGATCCAGGTGTCTTGCGCCAACCCCGACCCGGGTCGCTTTGAGCGGAATCCTGAAATGAGCCAACAGTTTCAACACGATGTTCTGGTGATTGGCAGCGGCGCTGCCGGTTTGAGCCTTGCGCTGACCCTGCCCGGTCACCTGCGCATCGCCGTATTGAGCAAAGGCGACCTCGCCAATGGCTCGACTTTTTGGGCTCAGGGCGGCGTTGCTGCCGTCCTGGATGACACCGATACCGTTGAATCCCACGTCGATGACACCCTCAATGCCGGCGGTGGCCTGTGCCACGAAGACGCCGTGCGCTTTACCGTCGAACACAGTAAAGAAGCCATCCAGTGGCTGATCGACCAGGGCGTACCGTTTACCCGCGATGAACAATCCGGCACCGAAGACGGTGGTTTCGAATTCCACCTGACCCGCGAAGGCGGCCACAGCCATCGGCGCATCATCCATGCCGCCGACGCCACCGGTGCGGCGATCTTCCGGACCTTGCTCTTCCAGGCGCGACAACGACCAAACATCGAACTGCTGGAACAGCGCGTCGCGGTGGACCTGATCACCGAAAAACGCCTGGGCCTGGAAGGCGATCGCTGCCTCGGCGCCTACGTGCTCAACCGCGCCACTGGCGAAGTCGACACCTACGCCGCCCGCTTCGTGATCCTCGCGTCCGGTGGCGCCGCCAAGGTCTACCTCTATACCAGCAACCCCGACGGCGCCTGTGGCGATGGCATCGCCATGGCCTGGCGTTCGGGCTGCCGGGTGGCGAACCTGGAATTCAACCAGTTCCACCCCACCTGCCTGTATCACCCGCAGGCCAAGAGTTTCCTGATCACCGAAGCCCTGCGCGGCGAAGGCGCACACCTGAAGCTGCCCAACGGCGAACGCTTCATGCAGCGCTTCGACCCACGGGCCGAACTGGCGCCCCGGGACATCGTCGCCCGGGCCATCGACCATGAGATGAAGCGTCTGGGCATCGACTGCGTTTACCTGGACATCAGCCATAAGCCCGAAGCGTTCATCAAGACCCACTTCCCGACGGTGTACGAACGCTGCCTCGAGTTTTCCATCGACATCACCAAACAGCCGATCCCGGTGGTTCCGGCGGCGCACTACACCTGCGGCGGCGTGATGGTCAATCAACAGGGCCGCACCGATGTGCCGGGCCTTTATGCGATTGGTGAAACCAGCTTCACCGGCCTGCACGGCGCCAACCGCATGGCCAGCAACTCGCTGCTGGAATGCTTCGTCTACGCCCGTTCGGCGGCGGCGGACATTCTTCAGCAGTTGCCGCAAGTGTCGATCCCCACCGCCCTGCCCGTCTGGGATGCGAGCCAGGTGACCGACTCCGACGAAGACGTGATCATCGCGCACAACTGGGATGAACTGCGGAGATTCATGTGGGACTACGTTGGCATCGTGCGCACCAACAAGCGTTTGCAACGGGCGCAGCACCGGGTGCGGCTGTTGCTCGACGAAATCGACGAGTTCTACAGCAACTATAAAGTCAGCCGGGATTTGATCGAGCTGCGCAACCTGGCCCAGGTGGCCGAATTGATGATCCAGTCCGCCATGGAACGCAAGGAAAGCCGCGGCCTGCATTACACCCTCGACTACCCGAACATGCTGCCTGAAGCCCTGGACACTATTCTGGTGCCGCCCACCTACGTCGACTGAACCTCAGCCGAACCCGCAGGCGTCGGTGCAGATCCGCCGCCTGCGAGTCACGCGGTACGCAGACTGTTCTGACCCAGCGCTCACCCCGCAGACGAAACCGCAACACCACGACCAACGGCAGCGCCAGGCTGTCAGGCCGTAGCTGCGCCGATTGCCATCCCCGCGCCTGACTCCACAACTGCCAGCCATCGGCATCGCGACGCAAGCCGCGAATGGCCTGCGGATGTGTCAGCAAAATCTGTCGCGGCAACACCCGGACGCCATGGGCCAGGCACAGCAAAACCCCGAGCAGGCTGGCCCAGAGCGCAATAGAAAGAAGAAACAGCGAACCCAGCGCGAACAGCTGGGCCAAAACGTACGCCGCCAGCAACTGCCGTGAGGCATGCCAGCGGCATTCGAACGTATTACTTGGGTTGGACACGGTCCAGGATCATGCGAACCATGCGCTGCAACTCAGGGTCTTCCGATTCGGCGCGCTCCATGAACCAGCCGAACATGTCCTGATCTTCGCATTCGAGCAGCTTGCGGTAGCAATCGCGGTCGACGTCATTGAGGTGCGGGTAGACCTCTTTCACAAACGGCACCAGCAACACGTCTAGCTCAAGCATGCCGCGGCGGCTGTGCCAGTAGAGGCGATTCAGTTCAACATCTTCGACCATGGAGCGCTCCTCAAATAGGCGGCAAGTATACAGCCCAAAGCCTGAGCGAACAGTCGGCTTTGGTCGGCCCCCTCAGACCTTTTGTGAACTACCCATTTCATGGGCGCCCCCTTATGATGTCCCCCAGACTCTTTACCCTGCGATGACCCATGGCCGATTCTGCTTTTTTCTGCACCCTGTCCCACGAAGGCGTTCTTGCGGTCCGCGGCGCGGATGCCGGCAAATTCCTGCAAGGCCAATTGACCTGCAACCTCAATTACCTGAGCGATACCCAGGCCAGCCTGGGCGCTCGTTGCACGCAAAAAGGCCGGATGCAGTCGAGTTTCCGCATTCTGCTCGAAGGCGACGGCGTGTTGCTGGCCATGGCCACCGAGCTGCTGGAACCGCAACTGGCGGACCTGAAAAAGTACGCGGTGTTCTCCAAATCCAAACTGACCGACGAAAGCGCTGCCTGGGTGCGCTTCGGCCTCGACCATGGCGATGCGGCACTGAGCAGCCTCGGTCTTGAGCTGCCGGCCGACACCGACAGCGTTGTACGCAACGACGGCCTGATCGCGATTCGTGTTTCGCCGGAACGCGCCGAGCTGTGGGTCGCCGCTGATCAAGCGGACGTCATCAAAGGCAAGCTGTCCGCCCTGCTGGCCGAAGGCGAGCTGAATCAATGGCTGCTGGGCCAGATCCGCGCAGGGATCGGCCAGGTCATGCCGAGCACCCGCGAGCTGTTCATCCCGCAAATGCTCAACCTGCAAGCCGTCGGTGGCGTGAGTTTCAAAAAAGGTTGCTACACCGGCCAGGAAATCGTCGCGCGCATGCAGTACCTGGGCAAACTCAAGCGTCGCCTGTATCGCCTGCAACTGGATGGCAGTGAACTGCCGGAGCCGGGTACTCAGCTGTTTTCGCCGACCCACGGCAGTTCCATCGGTGAAGTGGTGCTTGCGGCACGCGGCGCCCAAAACATTGAACTCCTGGCCGTGCTGCAAGCCGAAGCGGCAGAAGGTGGCAACATCCACCTGGCAGCGCTCGAAGGCCCGGCGCTGCACTTGCTCGACCTGCCCTACGCGCTGGATCGCGATAAAGAAATCCAGCGTTAACAGCAGTATTTTTTTGCAAGACCCTAGAGAACAGAAATGAGCGAGCTGGCGGAAAAGGTCCAACAGGATTTGGTTGAGGCCATCGATAACGATGACCTGGTTCTGCCAACATTACCGGAAGTGGCCCTGCAAATTCGCAAGGCTGCTGAAGATCCGGAAATCAGCGTAAGCACCCTGAGCAAAGTGATCGGTCGCGATACCGCGCTGTCGGCGCGCCTGATCAAAGTGGTCAACAGCCCGTTGCTGCGAGCGACCCAGGAAGTCACCGACCTGCACACTGCCATCACCCGGCTGGGCGTGAACTACAGCAGCAACCTGGCCATCGGGCTGGTGATGGAGCAGATTTTCCACGCCCGCTCCGAAGTGGTGGAACAGAAAATGCGCGATGTCTGGCGCAAAAGCCTGGAAATCGCCGGGATCAGCTACGCGCTGTGCCGCAGTTACACTCAACTCAAACCCGATCAGGCGGCCCTCGGCGGGCTGGTGCATCAGATTGGTGTGTTGCCGATCCTGACCTACGCCGAAGATCACTACGAACTGCTGTCGGACCCGGTCAGCCTCAACCATGTGATCGACCGTATTCATCCGCTGCTCGGCGATAAACTGCTCCGCGTCTGGGAGTTTCCGGAAATGCTGGTGAAGTTGCCGGGGCAGTATCTGGATTTCAAACGTGATTCTGCGCGGGTCGATTATGTCGATCTGGTGCAAGTGGCCAGCCTGTATTGCCACAAGGACACCGACCACCCATTGGCTCGTATCGATGTACTCAATGTGCCCGCGTTCAAGAAGCTGGGGATTGATATCGAGAACGAGGCGATGTGCAGGGATCTCGAAGAATCGCGGTCGATGTTTTACTGAATATGAACACGCTCCCTGTAGGAGCTGCCGAAGGCTGCGATCTTTTGACTTTCATCCTGGCGTCTGACCGATGGCTGTAGATCAAGATCAAAAGATCGCAGCCTTCGGCAGCTCCTACAGGTTAATCACCCGCCAATACCGACGTCTCTTACTCCCCCGCAATAAAGCTCACCCTCACCTTCAACCCCGCTGTCTCCCCGTCGTGCAAGCTGATCTGCGCCAAATGCGCCCGACAAATCTCACCGACAATCGCCAAGCCCAGGCCTGATCCCGCGACCTGTTGATTACGCCGGTAGAAGCGCTCAAACACCCGATCACGCTCTTCCAGGGGAATCCCGGGGCCATCGTCCTCAACCTCCAGCACCGCTGGTGCCGTCACCCGCAAGATCACATTACCCCCCGGCGGTGTGTGAGCCAGGGCGTTGTCCACCAGGTTGCTCAGCAATTCATTCAACAACGTCGGTTCGCCCCGCAGCCACACCGGCTCGTCCGCCTCCAGCGCCAGCGCTACGCCGCGAGCATGGGCCAGAGGCGCCATGGCCATGCCCAGCTCCCGGGCCAATTGGCTCAAGTCCAGCAACTGGGCGCCACCCTCGGCAATCGCCCGTGCGCCGTTTTCCACCCGTGCCAGCGAAAGCAGTTGATTGGCCAGGTGCGTCAGGCGATCCGTGCCCTGGGCGGCGGTTTCCAGGGTGCTGCGCCAGGTTTGCGGTTCGCTGGCACGCAGACCCAGTTCCAGTCGCGCCTTGAGTGCCGCCAACGGGGTGCGTAATTCATGAGCCGCATCAGCGATGAATTGCGCCTGGCGCTCAAACTGCCCGCGCAGGCGTTCGGTAAAGTGATTGAGCGCCCGCACCAGCGGCCACAACTCACGCTGCACTTCCACCAGCGGCAACGGCCGCAGATCGTCGGACTGGCGCTCTTCCACCGCCGTACGCAGACGCTCCAACGGACGCAACGCCGCGCTGACCGCAAACCAGACAATCATCAACGCACCAATCGCCAGCATGCCCAAGCGCAGCAAGGTATCCGCCGCCAGACTGCGCGCCATGCGCACCCGCGCCTCATCGGTCTCCGCCACGCGAATCTCGGCCATGCCATTCATGTTCGGCTCGATCACCGCTTTAAGCAGGCTCACCACCCGCACGTTCTGCCCCTGATACGTGGCGTTGTAAAAACGCGCCAACGCCGGGTAATCGTCGGTGCGCGGCGTGCCGGGCGGCGGGCCGGGGAGGTTTTCGTAGCCGGAGATCAGCTTCTGATGGATGTCGTTGACCTGGTAATAAATCCGCCCGGCGCTGTCATAGGCGAAGGTGTCGAGGGCGACGTAAGGTACGTTCGCACTGAGGCTGCCGTCGCGCTGGGACAGGCCCGCCGCGATGGTCCGCGCCGAGGCCAGCAAAGTGCGGTCATAAGCGGTGTCGGCCGCTTCGCGACCGTTCCAGTACGCACTCAAACCACTGGCCAACATCAACACCACCAGCAACAACGCCAGGTTCCACAGCAACCGCCAGCGCAGGCTGCTGGGCTTATGCATCGCGGCTTTCCAGTAAATAGCCGAGGCCACGGAAGGTCACGATCGCCACTGGTTGGCCGTCGAGTTTCTTGCGCAAGCGGTGGACATAGATTTCGATAGCGTCGGGGCTGGCCTCTTCATCCAGACCAAACACTTGGGAGGCCAGTTGCTCCTTGCTCATCACCCGGCCGGGACGGGCGATCAGCGCTTCCAGCACCGCTTGTTCGCGAGAGGTCAGGGTCAGCAATTCTTCGCCGAGGGTGAAGCGTCGGGTGTCGAGGTCATAGGCCAGCACGCCGCAGGTTTGCTGGCGTTCGCCGCCCAACACACTGCGCCGCAGCAAGGCTTTGACCCGGGCCTCGAGCTCGGTCAGTTCGAACGGTTTGGCCAGGTAATCGTCGGCGCCCAGGTTCAGCCCGTGAACCCGGTCCTTGACGTCGCTGCGGGCGGTGAGCATCAGCACCGGCAGGTTTTTGCCCCGGGCCCGCAGACGCGCCAGCACCTCAAAACCATCCATGCGTGGCAGGCCGACATCGAGGATCGCCATGGCGTATTCCTCGCTGCTCAAGGCCAGGTCGGCCGCCACGCCATCGTGCAAGACATCCACGGTCAACCCGGTGCTCTTGAGCGCCTGGGCAACACTTTCGGCGAGCTGCAGATGGTCTTCGACGAGCAGGACACGCATGGATTTTCACCTCGTTCAGGGATGGTCGACGCCATTCTTTGGCGCGGAGTTTACAGCCGCCACCGCCGCTGTGAAGCCCGAAAACCGTGAAAGTCGGCTGAAAGGTTAGCGAAAGGTTGGCCCGTTACAGTCCAGCCACGGACAGTCTCGACTGCCGTTGCTATTGCCACTAGCAAGTACGAAAAACGCCACGAAGCGTTTTCGCCAATAAGAACAATAACGGAGTACTTCACGATGCTGTCCATGCAGCCCCAGGCACGCCCGCCTGTTCGTTTTTCCCGTCTCAGCCAGACCGCCCTTGCCAGTGCCGCCGCCCTCGCCGGCTTTTCGCCGTTGAGCCAGGCAGCCTTCTTCGAAGACAGTACGGCAACGCTTGAAACCCGCAACATGTATTTCAACCGCGACTTTCGCGACGGCACCAGCGCCCAGCAATCCAAGCGTGACGAATGGGCCCAGGGCTTCATGCTCAATCTGCAATCGGGTTACACCGACGGCACCGTAAAATTCGGCGTCGATGCGTTGGGCATGTTGGGGATCAAGCTCGATTCGAGCCCCGACCGCACCGGCACGGGCCTGTTGCCGACCCACGATGATGGTCGCGCCGCCGATGAATACTCCAAGCTGGGCCTGACCGGCAAAGTGAAGATCTCCGCCACCGAGCTGAAAATCGGCAGCCTGATCCCCGAACTGCCGATCCTCAAGCCCAACGACGGACGCATCCTGCCGCAGACCTTTGAAGGCGGCATGCTGACGTCCAAAGAGATCAAGAACCTGACCTTTACCGGTGGTCGCCTGGATAAAGCCAAGGACCGCGACAGCACCGACTTCGAGGACATTGCCCTCAACAACAAGAACAGCCGCTTTGCCGGTACGGCCGCCGGCAAGCACTTCGACTTTGGCGGTGTGGATTACAAGTTCACCGACAAAATCACCGGCAGCTACCACTTCGCGCAACTCGATGAAGTCTACAACCAGCACTTCCTCGGCGTGGTCGCCTCCCAGCCGTTCGGCCCGGGCACCTTCGGCACCGACCTGCGACTGGCCATCAGTGACGACCAGGGCGCGGCCCGTGGCGGCAAGATCGATAACAAATCCCTCAACGGCCTGGTGAGCTATGCCTTGAGCGGACATAAATTCAGCGCCGGTTATCAGCACATGTCCGGCGACAGTGCGTTCCCGTATGTCGATGGCAGCGACCCGTACCTGGTCAACTTCGTGCAGATCAACGACTTTGCCGGCGCCGAAGAACATTCCTGGCAGGCACGCTATGACTTCGACTTCGCCAGGCTCGGCATCCCCGGCCTGAGTTTCATGAGCCGTTACCTGAGCGGCGACAACATCAAGCTCAAGAACGGCGACGAAGGCAAGGAGTGGGAACGCAATACCGAGATCAAATATGTAGTACAAAGCGGCGCGCTCAAGGATGTCGCCGTGCGCCTGCGTAATGCCACCTACCGTTCCAACTACTCCGCTCGCGATGCCGATGAAGTGCGTCTGCTGGTGAGCTATAGCGTTGCACTTTGGTAATTGATTGAACCCGCCCAAGGCTAAAAGATCGCAGCCTTCGGCAGCTCCTACACATCCTTACAACAAAAAATCTGTGGAGAATCGAATGAATTTATCACTGCGTAAAGTTGCTCTCACCGCCAGCGCCCTGCTGTTCGCCGGCCAACTCATGGCCGAGCCAAAACGCCCGGAATGCATCGCCCCGGCCTCCCCCGGCGGCGGTTTCGACCTGACCTGCAAACTGGCGCAAAGCGCGCTGGTGAACGAAAAACTGCTGACCAAACCGATGCGCGTGACCTACATGCCCGGCGGTGTCGGCGCGGTGGCGTACAACGCGGTGGTCGCCCAGCGTCCGGCCGATGCCGGCACGCTGGTGGCGTGGTCCAGCGGTTCGCTGCTGAACCTGGCCCAAGGCAAATTCGGCCGGTTCGATGAAACCAACGTTCGCTGGCTGGCCGCCGTCGGCACCAGCTACGGCGCCATCGCCGTCAAAAGCGATTCGCCTTACAAGAATCTTGACGATCTCGTTCAAGCACTGAAGAAAGATCCAAGCAAAGTGGTGATCGGTTCCGGCGGCACCGTCGGCAGCCAGGACTGGATGCAAACCGCGCTGATCGCCAAGGCTGCCGGGATCAACCCGCGTGACCTGCGTTACGTGGCCCTCGAAGGTGGCGGTGAAATCGCCACCGCCCTGCTCGGCGGGCATATCCAGGTCGGCAGCACCGACATCTCCGACTCCATGCCGCACATTCAGAGTGGCGACATGCGTCTGCTCGCGGTGTTCGCCGACAAGCGTCTGGACGAGCCGGAAATGAAGGACATCCCGACCGCCAAAGAGCAAGGCTACGACATCGTCTGGCCGGTGGTTCGCGGTTTTTACCTCGGGCCAAAGGTCAGCGACGAAGACTACGCCTGGTGGAAAAACGCCTTCGACAAACTGCTGGCCTCCGAGGACTTCGCCAAGCTGCGCGATCAGCGTGAACTGTTCCCGTTCGCCATGACCGGCCCGGAGCTGGACACCTACGTGAAGAAGCAAGTCGCGGACTACAAAGTGCTGGCCAAAGAGTTCGGCCTGATCCAGTGATCGCCTCTGTCTAGCGGCTGCGGCCCCGTTTGCGCGGGGCCGTGGCACAGGAGTTTCCCATGCTCTTACAACGCATTTTTGCTTCGGTGCTGTTGCTGGCCTGTATTGGCCTGGCGCTGATGGCATGGCCGTATCAAGCGGCTTTTTCCTACGAACCGGTGGGGCCTCGGGCCTTCCCGCTGTTGATGCTCGGCCTGATGGGCCTGGCGCTGTTGTACATGGTATTTCGTCCCGCACCGATCAAACACAACCCTGACGAACCGCCGCTGGACCGCGAAACCCTGAGCAAAATCGGTATCTGCGTGGTGCTGTTGCTGGTGTTCGCGGGCACCTTCGAACCCCTCGGTTTCATCGTTGCCAGCACGCTGATTGGCGTTCCGATGGCGCGTTTGTACGGCGGCCGCTGGCTACCCAGCGCGGTCATCATCAGTTTGATGGCCGTCGGCCTCTACTTGCTGTTCGATAAGGTGATGGACGTGCCGCTGCCGTTGGGCGTGCTCGACGTTCTGGAGAACTGACATGGATACTCTTGGCTATTTGGGACAAGGGTTTGGCGTTGCGCTGACCCCGTACAACCTGGTGACCGCGCTGTGCGGCACCCTCATCGGCACCGTGGTCGGCCTGTTGCCGGGCCTGGGCCCGATCAACGGCGTCGCACTGTTGATCCCGATCGCATTCGCCCTCGGCCTGCCACCGGAGTCCGCACTGATCCTGCTGGCGGCGGTGTACCTGGGTTGCGAATACGGCGGCCGGATCAGCTCGATCCTGCTGAACATTCCCGGCGAAGCGTCCACCGTGATGACCACCCTCGACGGTTACCCGATGGCCCGCAAAGGCTTGGCCGGTGTCGCGTTGTCGCTGTCGGCGTGGAGTTCGTTCATCGGTGCATTCATCGCGACCTGCGGCATGGTGCTGTTTGCCCCGCTGCTGGCGAAGTGGGCGATTGCCTTCGGCCCAGCTGAATATTTCGTGCTGATGGTGTTTGCAATTGTCTGCCTCGGCGGCATGGCCGGTGATCGACCGCTGAAGACCTTTATTGCGGCGTTGATCGGTCTGTTTCTGTCCAGCGTCGGGATCGATGCCAACAGCGGCGTGTACCGCTTCACCGGGGACAACATCCACCTGACCGACGGCATTCAATTCGTCGTGTTGGTACTGGGCCTGTTCTCCATCAGTGAAATCCTCCTGCTGCTGGAAAAAACCCATCACGGCCAGGAAGCGGTCAAAGCCACCGGGCGCATGATGTTCAACTTCAAGGAAGCGTCGGCGGTGTTCGTGGTGAACATTCGTTGCGGCGTGCTGGGTTTCATCATGGGCGTGCTGCCGGGTGCCGGCGCAACGCTGGCCAGCGCCGTGGCCTATATGACCGAGAAACGCATCGCCGGCGCCAAAGGCACGTTCGGCCAGGGTGACATGCGCGGCCTCGCCGCCCCGGAAACCGCCATCGGCGGCGCCGCGTGCGGTGCACTGGTGCCGATGTTGACCCTCGGTGTGCCGGGCTCGGGCACCACGGCGGTGATGATCGGCGCCCTGTCGCTGTACAACATCACGCCGGGGCCGTTGCTGTTCCAGCAACAACCCGACATCGTCTGGGGCCTGATCGCCTCGTTGTTCGTCGCCAACATCATGCTGGTGATCCTCAACATCCCGATGATCCGCATCTTCACCCGCATCCTCGCCGTGCCGAACTGGGCGCTGGTGCCGGTGATCGCAATCATTACCGGGATCGGCGTCTACGCGGTGCATGCCACCACGTTCGACCTGTTCCTGATGATCGGCATCGGTATCTTCGGTTACATCCTGCGCAAGATGGACTTCCCGTTGTCGCCGGTACTGCTGGGCTTTATCCTCGGCGGCTTGATGGAACAGAACCTGCGTCGCGCCCTGTCGATTTCCAACGGCGCGCTGGAGATCCTCTGGTCCAGCCCGATCACCTTCGGTTGCTGGGTATTGACCGCGATCATGCTGCTGATGCCAATCCTGCGAATCTGGCGCAAACGTTCGGCCTCTCGGCGCGCCATTGCCGATGTCTGATCGTCCCTTCAAAACCTGGTGGGGAACCCCGCTGGTCGGCCTGCTGGGCGGTTACCTCGCCAGCCAGGTCGGCTGGCCGCTGCCGTGGATGGTCGGCTCGTTGCTGGCGATCATCCTGGTGCGCTGCCTGACACCCTGGCAGTTGGCGGAAATCCCCGGCGGGCGTAAATGCGGCCAATGGATCGTCGGCATCGGCATTGGCCTGCACTTCACCCCGGTGGTGATGGAGCAGGTGTTGAGTCATTTCGGTTTGATCTTCTTCGGGGCGTTGGTCACCAGCCTGTCGGCCGTGGTCGGGGTCTGGTTGATGCGGCGTACCGGGGAGGATCGCGCCACCGCATTCTTTTCCAGCATGCCCGGCGGCTCCGGGGAGATGGTCAACCTCGGCGCGCGCAACGGCGCGGTGCTTAGCCGGGTCGCGGCGGGGCAAAGTTTGCGGGTGCTGGTGGTGGTGCTGTGTGTGCCGGCGGCGTTCAAGTATTTGCTCGGGGACGGTGCGCCCATCGGCCATGCCACGGAGGTTGATTGGGGTTGGCTGGCGATTCTGTTCCCGGCGGGCGCCCTGCTCGCCTGGGTCTGGCAGCGGTTGCGTCAACCCAATCCGTGGCTGTTCGGGCCGTTGCTGGTGAGTGCAGCGGTGAGCATCGGTTGGGATCTGCACATCGGCTTGCCCAACGGCGGCAGCCAGATCGGCCAATGGCTGATCGGTAGCGGTCTGGGCTGTCACTTCAATCGGCAGTTCTTTCGGCGGGCGCCATCATTCATGGGCCGGACCCTGATTGGCACGGCACTGACCATGTTGATCGCCACGGCGGCCGCGCTGGGCTTGAGTGCGTTGACGCATCTGGATTTGCGTTCACTGACCTTGGGCATGATGCCCGGCGGGATTGCCGAGATGAGTTTGACGGCGGAAACCCTGCAGCTCTCTGTGCCGCTGGTGACGGCGATGCAGGTGATGCGGTTGTTGTTTGTGTTGTTTCTGGCGGAGCCGTTGTTCAAGTATTGGAATCGGATGCCTGAGTAAGACGAAGGACCGAGCCGTTTTCTTCGCGGACAAGCCTCGCTCCTACAGGGTTGTGTCGAATCCAAATAGTGTGATCGACGCAACCCTGTAGGAGCGAGGCTTGCCCGCGAAGCTTTTAGACCGGTGGCAACCGCCACTCAATCGGCGTTTCGCCATTCTGTTCCAGAAACTTGTTGGTCCGGCTGAAGTGCCCGCAACCGAGAAAGCCGCGATAGGCCGACAGCGGCGACGGATGCACCGAGGTCAGCACCAGATGCTTGGTGGCATCGATCAGCTTCTGCTTGCTCTGGGCATGGGCGCCCCACAGCATGAACACCAGGTGCGGTTGCCGTTCACTGACCACTTCAATGATCCGGTCGGTGAAAAACTGCCAGCCTTTGTCCTTGTGCGCATTGGCGTTCGCGCGCTCGACGGTCATGGTGGTGTTGATCATCAGTACCCCCTGATCAGCCCAGCTTTGCAGGTAGCCGTGGCTCGGGATGTCGATGTTCAGGTCGCGTTTCAACTCTTTATAGATGTTCACCAGCGACGGCGGCGCGGGCACGCCCGGTTGCACCGAGAAACACAAGCCATGGGCCTGGCCCGGGCCGTGGTACGGGTCCTGGCCGAGGATCACGACTTTGACCTTGTCCAGCGGCGTGGAGTTGAGTGCGTTGAAAATCATCGGGCCTGGGGGATAGATTTCCTTGCCCGCCGCCCGCTCCTGTTGCAGGAATGAGCGCAACTCTGCCATGTAGGGCTGGTCGAATTCAGCACGCAGTGCCTCCTTCCAGCTCGGTTCGAGTTTGATACGGTCGTCAGCAGTCATGGTCATACCCGGCATAAACAATGGGGCGAACCCTAGGAAACCCCAACCCCCTTGTCAATTGATCTGACGCAGATCCGGCACTTTCCTGCATTGCGATCATACTGAACGCTCAAATTCCCGATCGAGGTCACGATGAATCTGCACTTCGAAGAACTCACCGGCACCGACGGCGCCCGCATCGGCATCGCCAGCCTGGATGCCGAAAAGTCGCTGAACGCACTGTCTCTGCCGATGATCAATGCCCTGCGCGACCAGATGGACGCCTGGGCCAAGGACCCACAAATCGTCTGCGTTTTACTGCGCGGTAACGGCGCCAAGGCCTTCTGCGCCGGCGGCGAAGTGCGCAGCCTGGTTGAAGCCTGCCGCCACCATCCGGGGGAAGTGCCGCCCCTGGCCGCGCAATTTTTTGCGGCGGAATATCGGCTGGACTTCAAGCTGCACACCTACCCCAAACCGCTGATCTGCTGGGGTCACGGCTACGTCCTCGGCGGCGGCATGGGGCTGCTGCAAGGGGCGAGCATCCGGATTGTCACGCCGAGCAGCCGTTTGGCGATGCCGGAAATCAGCATCGGTTTGTACCCGGATGTCGGTGCCAGTTGGTTCCTGTCGCGACTGCCGGGCAAGCTCGGGTTGTTCCTCGGTTTGACCGGCGCGCACATGAATGCCCGGGATGCAATCGATCTGGATCTGGCCGATCGCTTCCTACTCGAAGAACAGCAAGAGGAACTGGTCGAAGGCTTGCTGCAATTGAATTGGCAGGAACAGACCGCGATGCAACTCAACAGCCTGCTCAAGGCCTTGCAACAGGAAGCCGTCGCGCAGATGCCCGAAGCGCAATGGCTGCCGCGCCGCCAGCAGATCGACGAACTGCTGGATGTCAGCGACGTGCGCTGCGCCTGGAAAGCCATCAGTCATTTGCGCGACCACACGGATCTGCTGCTAAGCCGCGCCGCGAAGACCATGACCGAAGGCTCGCCCTTGACCGCTTATCTGGTCTGGGAACAGATCGCCCGGGCCCGGCATCTGTCGCTCGCGGAAGTCTTTCAGATGGAATACACCTTGAGCCTCAACTGCTGCCGTCATCCGGAGTTCAGTGAAGGGGTACGGGCGCGGCTGATCGACAAGGATCAGAAGCCGCACTGGCATTGGCCGGACATCAATAACGTGCCGGATGCGGTGGTGGAGGCGCATTTTCATAAGGTTTGGGAAGGGCGGCATCCGTTGGCGGATTTGTCGGATTACTGAAATCCGGGCATAAAAAAAGCGGCGCTCAATGCGCCGCTTTTTTGTACCCGCTTAGCGGTGGTTACCCCGGCCATCGCGACCGTCATGATCGCCACGTCCACGTCCATGGTCTCGCCCATCACCACCACGATAGTCATTGCCCCAACCGCCGCGATTGTGGCCATCCCAACCGCCTCGGTCATGGCCTTGCCAGCCACGGTTCTGGGACTGGTAGTAGCGCGGTTGCGCCTGGTAATAACGCGGCGCTGGCTGGTAGTAGCGTGGCGCCGAGTAGTAGCTGCCACCGCCCGAGTAGTAAGCCGGCGCGGGGGACGAGTAGACCTCAGAACTGTAGTAGCTGCCTCCATCTCCGTAGGAATAGGGAACGCATGCACCAAGGGAAAAACTCAACACGACCAGCAGAAGAATTCGGCGATACATGGCGGCCTCCTGGACCGCGAGTGAGCCACACCAGCGACGCTGGCAGGCGACAGCCAATTGTTGGCGACTGTCGAAAGATCAGACATCGATTTCGGAATCTGGTGCGATCCTGAAATACATTGAAACAAGTAGCCGATGAAAGGTTTTTCATCTTCGTCATAAAAAACGGCGCGTCCTTCAATGGAAGCGCCGCCGTGATTAATGACGACCGTAACGGCCGCCACCGTGGTAGTAACCCGGTCCGTGTTCGCCGTAATAGCCGTGGCCGCCGTAGTAATAGTAGCGATAGCGACCGTAATACCGAGGGTACGAATAGCCGTAGTAATAAGGCGAATAGTAGTAACCGGGGTAGTAATAAGGCGTGGCGTACACATCGGCGGTACCGGCGTAGTAATAGCAACCGGACAACCCCAAACCCAACAACCCACCCAGCAGTAATCGACGAAGCGTTTTTGAGTAAACCATGGCGGCCTCCTGAAAGACCCGCGACAGCAGCCGGCACAAGCCGACTCACATGGAATTTGACTGTAAAACCGGGACCAAGTGCGCGCCGGTGAAAACCTTCGGATCAGCGGCCCATTGCGGTGCGCCGACGCACCATCACAAGGCAATCCACTGCCCTCCTCCTGCCAGTCAATCAACCTCACACCCCGGCCCAGAGCCCTTGCAGCGAATTGGCACGGCTCTCGCTTTAGTAAACCCGTGCAGGAGTCATAACAGGTTCGCGGCACCACAATTTGCAATGGCTGACTAGGGTTCCGGCTCGCTTAGGCGAGTGGCTGGTCCGAGAGTTGGCGACCTCCAGTTGAGGTTACACGGCGGGACAAAAGCCCGGGAGACAAGCCACCGTTTACGGTGCCGCTGCCTTCCTGTCCGCCCTTATCAACTGGAGAACCATCCCATGACCCGACTTCGTTTACCCGCCCTGCTCGCCGCTGCGTTTGCAGCCTTCGTCAGCGTCTCGTCCCACGCCGCCCAGAAAGACCACTTCAGTGTGTGCTGGACCATCTACGCCGGCTGGATGCCCTGGGAGTACGCCGGCAGCCAAGGCATCGTCGACAAATGGGCGAAGAAGTACGGCATCAAGATTGACGTGGTGCAGCTCAATGACTACGTCGAATCGATCAACCAATACACCGCCGGCCAGTTCGACGGCTGCACCATGACCAACATGGATGCGCTGACCATTCCGGCGGCGGGCGGCGTCGACAGCACCGCGCTGATCGTCAGCGATTTCTCCAACGGCAACGACGGCATTGTGCTCAAGGGCGAAGGCAAAAAAGTCGCCGACCTCAAGGGCATGGACGTCAACCTTGTGGAGCTGTCGGTGTCCCACTACCTGCTGGCCCGGGCCCTGGATTCCGTCGATCTCACCGAGAAAGACTTGAAAGTGGTCAACACCTCCGACGCCGATATCTCGGCCGCTTTCAACACCGACCAGGTCAACGCCGTCACCACCTGGAACCCGATGCTCTCGGACATCAAGGCCAAACCCGGCGTGACCGAAGTGTTCAACTCCAGCCAGATCCCCGGCGAAATCATGGACATGATGGTGGTCAACAGCGCCACCCTCAAAGACAACCCGGCCCTGGGCAAAGCCCTGACCGGCGCCTGGTTCGAAGTGGTCGAGTTGATGAACGCCAAGAATGCCGCGAGCAAAGCGGCGCTGGAACACATGGCCAAAGCCTCGGGCACTGACCTGGCCGGGTTCCAGTCGCAACTCGACACCACCAAGCTATTTGCGACGCCGCAGGAGGCCCTGGCGTTCTCCACCAGCAAGCAACTGCCGGACACCATGCGCAAAGTCGCCGAGTTCTCGTTCCTGCACGGTTTACTCGGTGAAGGCGCCAAGGACACCAGCGCCGTCGGCATGGCGTTCGCCAACGGCGTGACCAGCGGCGACAAAGGCAACCTCAAGCTGCGCTTCGACCCGAGCTACGTGCAGATGGCCGCCGACGCCAAGCTGTAATCAGGAGGACCTGGCCATGCGCCTGATCAATCGCCACCCGGATCGCCCGAGTCGCTTGCTGTTGGTGATCCTGCCGTTCGCCCTGGTGCTGCTCGCCTACTTCCTGGGCTCGGCCGAGCGGCTGACGGACAACCCCAACGACAAACTGCTGCCCAGCGCCGTACAGATGACCGACGCGGTAAAACGCCTGGCCTTCGTCGCCGACAGCCGCACCGGTGAATATGTGCTCTGGCAAGACAGCGCCTCCAGCCTGCGACGGCTGGCCATCGGCCTCGGCATTAGCGCGTTGGCCGGGTTGTGCCTGGGCATGGCGGCCGGGACGTTGCCGTTGTTCGGCGCGCCGTTGTCGCCGCTGCTGACGGTGCTATCGATGGTGCCGCCGCTGGCGATCCTGCCGATTCTGTTCATCGTCTTCGGCTTGGGCGAGTTGTCGAAAGTGATGCTGATCGTGATCGGCATCACCCCGGCGCTGGCCCGTGATCTGGAACAACGCGCCCGGGAAATTCCGGTCGAGTTGCTGATCAAGGCCCAGACGCTGGGGGCTTCAACCTGGACGCTGATGCTGCGGGTGGTACTGCCGCAATTGCTGCCACGGCTGCTGATTTCGTTGCGGCTGATGCTTGGTTCGGCGTGGTTGTTCCTGATCGCGGCTGAAGCCATTGCGTCTACTGACGGCCTCGGCTACCGGATTTTCCTGGTGCGCCGCTACCTGGCGATGGACGTAATTCTGCCTTACGTGGTGTGGATCACCCTGCTCGCCTGGCTGATGGATTGGGGCTTGAAGCGCCTGACCCAACGGGCCTTCCCTTGGTACGAAGGAGCTCGCGCATGAGCTTCATCACGGTGAAAAACGTCTGGCAGCAATACGCCGATCAAGTGGTGCTCGAAGGCCTGAACCTGAGCGTCAACGAAGGGGAGTTTTGCACCCTCGTCGGCGCCTCCGGTTGCGGCAAATCAACCTTCCTGCGTTTGCTGCTGGGTCAGGAAAAAGCCAGTCGCGGCGAGATCCTGCTCGACGGCCAAGCCCTGGCCGGTGAACCGGATTCCAGCCGTGGCGTGGTGTTCCAGCGTTACTCGGTGTTCCCGCATCTGACGGTGCTGGACAACGTCGCCCTCGGTCTCGAACTGCCGCGCTCGCCGCTGCTCGGACGCCTGTTCGGCAGTGCCAAAAAGGACGCCCGGGAACAGGCTTCGGTGCTGCTGCACAAAGTCGGCCTCGGCCACTCGCTGGACAAGTACCCGGCGCAGCTTTCCGGTGGCATGCAACAGCGGCTGGCCATCGCCCAGGCGTTGATCATGAAGCCGCGCGTGTTGCTGCTCGACGAACCGTTCGGCGCCCTCGACCCGGGCATCCGCAAAGACATGCACCACTTGTTGCTGGAGCTGTGGCGCGAGACGCAACTGACGGTGTTCATGGTCACCCATGACCTGTCCGAAGGTTTCACCCTCGGCACTCGCCTACTGGTGTTCGACAAGGTCCGCGTCGACCCGCACGCCCCCGGCGCCTATGGCGCACGCATCACCTACGACATCCCTTTGAACAGCGACCGCCGCGCCAATCGCGCCGCCGTCGATGCCTTGCCGATTGATTTGGCGGGCACGCTTCGCACCGCTTAAGAGGATTTTTCAAATGACCGATTCCACCCAACTGTTCCCGCCCTTCGCCGAAGAAATGCTCCCCGGCGGCGGCCACCGTTCCTTCGTGTTAAAGCGCGGCCAATTGCTGCGCCTGACCGACCTGCGCGGCGGCGCCAACGTCAGCCTGACGCTGCTCAACGCCAACGAAAAAACCGAACGCCTGAACCTGCCCGACAGCCTCAAATGCCAACACACCGCCAAGCTCACCACCGGCCATTGCCTGTACTCGGACATGGGCCGCGTATTGGCGGCGATCACCGCCGACACCTGCGGCTGGAGCGACAGCCTCGGCGGCGTGCTCTGTGCTGAAGAGGTCGCGGAAAAATACGGCGCGGGCCGCTATCAGGAACTGCGCAACGGCTTCTTCCGCAACGGCACCGACAACCTGTTGGTGGAACTCGGCAAGTGGGGCCTGGGCCTGTCGGACTTGCTGATGACCCTCAACCTGTTCAGCCGCGTCAATGTCGACGAGGCCGGGCATTTCCACTTTGTCGAAGGCAATTCCAGGGCCGGCGACTACATCGAGTTGTACGCGCCGATGGACACGCTGGTGGTGCTCACCGCCCTGCAACATCCGATGGACCCGTCGCCGGACTACGCGCCAAAACCATTGAAGCTGACGTGGATGAACGCTGACGCCAGCGTCGCCGAACACTGCCGCACCTCGCGCCCGGAAAACGAGCGCGGCTTTATCAACACCGACCGTTTGTTCGCCTGAGGATCGCTGCCATGTCACTCGCCATCGCCACCACTCAAAAGCAGCCCGAAACCGCGATCTACCGCGCCACCATCCCCGCCGGCGAACCCTGGCTGATGGAGGTCAAGGCCGGCCAGACCCTGCGCATCCTCGACCTGGAAGGCAATCAAGCGGTCGACACCTTGTTCTACAGCGTCGCCAACCCGAAGGAACGCTACGACGTGCAACGCACCCTGCGCCGGCAGAACAGCGTCTACCTGAGCACCGGCAGCGTGCTCTATTCCAACCTCGGCAAACCGATGCTGACCCTCGTCGCCGACACCTGCGGGCGTCACGACACCCTCGGCGGCGCCTGCGCGCAAGAGAGCAACACCGTGCGTTACGCGTTGGAAAAACGCTACATGCACAGCTGCCGCGACAACTACCTGCGAGCCTGCGTCCACGACGGGCGACTGGGCAAAAGCGACATCGGGCCGAACATCAATTTCTTCATGAACGTGCCGGTCACGGCGGACGGTGGGCTGACCTTTGAAGACGGGATTTCGGCGCCGGGCAAGTACGTGGATTTGCGGGCAGAGATGGATGTGATCGTGCTGATCTCCAACTGCCCGCAATTGAACAACCCATGCAATGCCTACAACCCGACCCCTGCGGAGCTGCTGGTATGGAACTGAAAATAGCGCGGTTGCGTAAATGGCTGTTTGCCTTGTGCCAGGCCCGCTCCGGCCAGTGCATTAAATAACGTCCCCTGTAGGAGCTGCCGAAGGCTGCGATCTTTTGATCTTGATCTTCAAAGATCACAAGCACGATCAAAAGATCGCAGCCTTCGGCAGCCCCTACGCGGGGTCGGTGTGAGTTTCGGTTACCCGGGACGGCCCGGGTGCATCTCGAAAAACTGCGGGACGGCCCGCATCCCAGGTCGAGGCTGATGCGTTATCGCCTCCGGGGGTTTTGCCATGTTCGAAAAAGTCCTGATTGCCAACCGTGGCGCGATTGCCTGCCGCATCCTGCGCACTTTGGGTGAGTTGCGGGTCAAGGGCGTTGCCGTTTACTCCGAAGCCGATGCCGCCAGTTTGCACATCCTGCAAGCCGACGAAGCCCACAGCCTCGGTGAAGGTGCGGCCGCTGGCACCTATCTGGCGGTGGATAAAATCCTCGCCATCGCCCAAGCCTCCGGCGCCACGGCGATTCATCCCGGCTATGGATTCCTCTCGGAAAACGCGGCGTTCGCCGAAGCCTGTGAAGCCATTGGAATTGCCTTCATCGGCCCGACACCCGAGCAGTTAAAAGTGTTCGGCCTCAAGCACACCGCCCGCGCCCTGGCCAAGCAACACGGCGTACCGATGCTCGAAGGCACCGAGTTGCTCGACAGCCTCGATGCCGCGCTGATCGCCGGCGAACAGGTCGGCTACCCGGTGATGCTCAAAAGCACCGCCGGCGGAGGCGGCATCGGCATGCGCGTGTGCCGCAGCGCGGCTGAATTGAGCGAATCCTTTGAAGCGGTAAAACGCCTGGGTCAGAACAATTTCAGCGACGCCGGGGTTTTCATCGAGAAGTACATCCAGCGCGCCCGGCATCTGGAAGTGCAGGTGTTTGGCGACGGTCGTGGCGAGGTGATTGCCCTTGGCGTGCGCGACTGCTCGGTGCAGCGCCGTAACCAGAAAGTCCTCGAAGAAACCCCGGCACCGAACCTGCCCGAAGGCATGGCCGAAGAGCTGTGCGCAGCGGCAATCAAACTGGCCAAAGCGGTGAATTACCGCAGCGCCGGCACGGTGGAATTTGTTTTCGACAGCGAAGATCAGCGCTTCTATTTCCTGGAAGTGAACACCCGGTTGCAGGTAGAGCACGGCGTCACCGAACAGGTGTGGGGCGTGGATCTGGTGCGCTGGATGGTCGAACTGGCGGCCGGTGATTTGCCGCCCCTGGGTGAGTTGCGACGTGGTTTGAAAGCCGAGGGCCATGCGATTCAGGCGCGGCTGTATGCCGAAGATCCGGGCCGGGATTTCCAGCCGAGTCCTGGCCTGCTGACGGCAGTAAATTTCCCTGTCGCCGACGGCAAACGCCTGCGTATCGACACCTGGGTCGAGGCCGGCTGCGAGATCCCGCCGTACTTCGACCCGATGATCGCCAAGGTCATCAGTTGGGCGCCGACCCGCGAACAGGCCCGTGCCGATCTGCATCAGGCACTGGGCGACAGCTTGTTGTACGGCGTGGAAACCAACCGCGATTACCTGCGGCAGATTCTGCTCGATACGCCTTTCGCCAGTGGTCAGCCGTGGACCCGCTGCCTGGAAGGTCTGGTGTATCAGGCGAACACCTTTGAAGTGCTCAGCGCCGGTACGCAAACCAGCGTTCAGGACTATCCCGGTCGCCTCGGTTACTGGGCGGTCGGCGTGCCGCCGTCGGGGCCGATGGACAGTCGGGCGCTGCGCTTGGGTAATCGTCTGCTGGGCAATGATGAAGGCGCTGCGGCGCTGGAAATCACCATGAGCGGGCCGTTGCTGCGCTTCAATTGCGAGGCGGTGGTGGCGGTGACCGGCGCGGTGATTCCGCTGACGTTGAACGGTGAAGCGGTACCGATGAACACCGCGTTGCTGATCCCGGCAGGCGCTACTCTGAGCCTCGGCACCATCGCCGGGGCCGGCGCCCGCAGCTATCTCTGCCTGCGCGGCGGGCTGCAAGTGCCGGATTATCTGGGCAGCAAAAGTACCTTCACCCTAGGCCAGTTCGGCGGGCATGGCGGCCGGGCGCTGCGGGCCGGAGATGTGTTGCATGTGCCGGTTTTGAGCGATCGCAGCGTCGGTGGGCAATTGTCTGAAATCGCCGAGTTGCCAGCGGTGCGGCAGATTCGGGTGATCTATGGCCCCCATGGCGCGCCGGAATACTTCACCGAAAACTACATCGGCACCTTTTTCGCCACTGAGTGGGAAGTGCATTTCAACTCCAGTCGGACCGGCGTGCGATTGATCGGGCCGAAGCCGGAATGGGTGCGGGCCGATGGCGGTGAAGCCGGGCTGCACCCGTCGAATATCCATGACAATCCGTATGCGATTGGCGCGGTGGATTTCACTGGGGACATGCCGGTGATCCTCGGGCCGGATGGGCCGAGCCTGGGCGGGTTTGTGTGCCCGGTGACAGTGATCGAGGCGGATCTTTGGCAGTTGGGACAGCTCAAGGCCGGGGATAAGGTGCAGTTTCTCCCTGTCGATCTCAAAACCGCCCGAGACCTCGCCCTGAAATGGAATACCCCCTGTGGGAGCGGGCTTGCTCGCGAAAGCGGTGTATCAGCCCCATTAATATCGACTGACACGACGCCATCGCGAGCAAGCTCGCTCCCACAGGGGATTGGGTCGCCTGTGGTATTGGATATCGGTCAGGGGGATACGCGGCTGGTTGCGAGGTTGTCGGGGGACACTCACCTACTTATGGAAATCGGCGCCCCGGAACTCGACCTGGTCCTGCGCTTCCGCGCCCACGCCCTCATGCAGGCGCTCGAAACCAAACACCTGCACGGCGCCATCGACCTCACCCCCGGCATCCGCTCGCTGCAAATTCACTACCAACCCGAGCAGCTACCGCTGGCCGACCTGCTCGGCATCGTCGCCGGCGAATGGGACGCCGTGTGCGCCGCGAAAGACCTGCAAGTGCCGTCGCGCATCGTCCATCTGCCGCTGTCCTGGGACGACCCGGCGTGCCAGTTGGCCATCGAGAAATACATGACCACCGTGCGCAAGGACGCGCCGTGGTGCCCGAGCAATCTGGAGTTCATCCGCCGCATCAATGACCTGCCAAACCTCGACGAAGTGCAGCGCACGGTGTTCGACGCCAGCTATTTGGTGATGGGCCTCGGTGACGTCTACCTCGGCGCCCCGGTCGCCACCCCGCTCGACCCACGCCATCGACTGGTGACCACCAAGTACAACCCGGCCCGCACCTGGACCGCCGAGAATTCGGTGGGCATCGGTGGCGCCTACATGTGCGTGTACGGCATGGAAGGCCCCGGCGGTTATCAGTTTGTCGGGCGCACCTTGCAGATGTGGAATCGCTACCGGGAAGTCGCGGCGTTCGACGGCAAACCATGGTTGCTCAGGTTCTTTGACCAGATCCGTTTCTACCCGGTGAGCGCCGACGAGTTGCTGCGCATCCGCCGGGATTTCCCCCTCGGCCGCTTCGAATTGAACATCGAACACAGCCAATTGAACCTGGCGGATTACCAGGGCTTTCTGGCGAAAGAGGCCGAGAGCATCGCCGAGTTTCGTGCCCGGCAACAAGGCGCGTTCAACGCCGAACGGGAACGCTGGATCGCCAGCGGCCAGGCACATTTCGACAGTGAAGAACTGATCCCCGAAGCCACCGAAGACGCGCCCCTGGCCAGCGGTCAACAGAGTGTCGACAGCCACATCGCCGGCAACCTCTGGCAGGTGTCGGTTGAGGTCGGCAGCCGCGTCGCGGTCGGGGATGTGCTGGTGATTCTGGAGTCGATGAAGATGGAAATCCCGCTGCTCGCGCCGATGGCCGGGGTGGTGCGAGAGATTCGTGTGCAACCGGGTTCGGCGGTGCGCGCCGGGCAGCGGGTCGTGGTACTGGACCTCGACTGAACTCATTTTGAAAAGGATCGAACCATGAATTTCAATCTGCAACTCGACGCCCTGCGCAGCACTTATCGCGACGGCCAGACCACGCCTCGGCAATTGCTGCTGAGCCTGCGGGACAAGGCTGCGGCGCTGAATACCGACTATCACCTGTTCATCCATTTGCTCAGTGTCGAGGAACTGGAACCCTACCTCGCCGCGCTTGATGGCCGCGATATCGATAGCCTGCCGCTGTACGGCGTGCCGTTCGCGATCAAGGACAACATCGACCTGGCGGGCATCCCAACCACGGCGGCGTGCCCGGCGTTTGCCTATATGCCGGAGCGTTCGGCGACCATCGTCGAGCAGTTGCTGGCGCTGGGGGCGATTCCGTTGGGCAAGACCAATCTTGATCAGTTCGCCACCGGGCTCAATGGCAGCCGCTCGCCTTATGGCGCCTGCCCCAACAGCGTGTTGCCGGAGTATCCGTCGGGCGGGTCCAGCGCCGGGTCTTCGTTGGCGGTGGCGTTGGGCGTGGCGAGTTTTTCCCTGGGCACGGACACGGCAGGGTCGGGGCGAGTGCCGGCGGCATTGAATAATCTGGTCGGTTTGAAAGCCACCAAAGGGCTGATCTCCACGGGCGGTGTAGTGCCGGCGTGTCGCACGCTGGATTGCGTCACGACGTTCACTTCTACGGCGCGAGAGGCCAGTCAGTTACTGGCGCTGACGGCGCGCCTTGATCCCCGGGACGCCTACAGCCGCAGCAATCCGTCGTTCAATGACGGCTCGGCATTCGGTGCGCCGCGCTCCTTCCGTTTCGGCGTGCCCCGTGCGCAGGACCTGGAGTTTTTCGGCTGCCCCGAAGGCCCGCTGTTGTTCGGCGATGCCATCGACCAACTCAAAGCCCTGGGCGGCGAAGCGGTGGAACATGATCTGACGCCGTTCCTCGAAGCCGCGCGGTTGCTTTATGAAGGGCCATGGGTCGCCGAGCGCTACAGCGTGGCCGGCGAGTTGATGGAGCAAAACCCGCAAGCGGTGCTACCGGTGATTCGCGCGGTGCTGGCCAAAGCCCCGGCGGTGAGCGGCGTGCAGACCTTCCGCGCGCAGTATCGACTGCAAACCCTCAAAGCCCTGTGCGACCAGGCGCTGGACGGCCTCGATTGCGTGCTCACGCCGACCATCGGCCGGCCCGTGACCCTGGCGGAACTGGCCGCCGAACCGGTGCTGCGCAATTCGGAACTGGGCTACTACACCAACTTCATGAACCTGCTCGACTACGCCGCCGTCGCCGTGCCCAGCGGTTTCATGGGCAATGGCTTGCCCTGGGGCGTGACGCTGTTTGGCCGGGCGTTTACCGATCAGTATTTGTTGAGCGTGGCGGATGCTTTCCAACGCCATCAAGGATTGGCCTCGCCAGCGCCGAGCAGCGCTGCCCGGAATGATCGCGCCCGACTGGTGGTGTGCGGCGCGCATCTGGACGGGTTGGCGTTGAACTGGCAGTTGAAGCAACGTGGCGGGCGGTTGGTCGAGACGACATTCAGTTCGGCGGATTATCAGTTGTATGCGCTGGCCGGCGGGCCGCCGTTTCGTCCGGGAATGGTGCGGGTGAAGGACGGTGGCGTGGCAATTGCTGTTGAAGTGTGGGAATTGCCCAGCAGTGAATTGGGCTCATTTTTGACCGGAATTCCGGCACCGCTGGGGTTGGGCAAGGTGCAACTGGCGGATGGGCGCTGGGAAAGCGGGTTTATTTGTGAGGCTTACGGGCTTGAAGGCGCGGTGGATATCAGTCGTTTTGGCGGGTGGCGTGCTTATCTGAAAAGCCTTGGCTGACACAAATCCTGTGGGAGCGGGCTTGCTCGCGAAGAGGCCATATCGGACGAAAGAAATCTCAAGCCTGATCACAGCACAAATGCAGCAGTTATTTCTGCGCGGTGCCACTAGAATGCTGCCATCGGGTCACTGCCAACGGAACCACCATGCCGCTTCGCTCGCCACTGTATTCCCAACGTTCGTTGGTCCTCACGCTGATCGCATTGCTGGGGGCCGGTTTCCTCGCCACCTCCTTTCTCAGCTACTACGCCTCGCGAGCGTCGATTCGCGACAACATCGTCAACACCGAATTGCCGCTGACATCCGATACGGTCTACTCGGAAATCCAGAAAGACCTCGTCAGACCGATCCTGATTTCCTCGATGATGTCCCGCGACACCTTCATGCGCGACTGGGTGGTCAACGGCGAGCACGACCCCGACCAGATGACCCGCTACCTCAACGAGGTCATGACCCATTACGGCGCCTACACTGCGTTTTTCATCTCCAACAGCAGCCTGACCTACTACCACGCCAAAGGCGTGCTCAAGCAGATCAAGATCGACGAGCCGCGGGACGCCTGGTATTTCCGCGTTCGCGACATGAAAGAGCCCTACGAGATCAACGTCGACCCGGACCTGGCCAACAAGGACAACCTGACGTTCTTCATCAACTACAAAGTCTATGACTACGATAAACGCTTCATCGGCGCGGCCGGCGTCGGCCTGACCGTCGACGCGGTGATCAAACTGATCGACAAGTACCAGCAGCGCTATCAACGCAGCGTGTACTTCGTCGACACCTTCGGCCGGCTAGTACTGACTGGCGCCGAGGGCGGCCCCGAAGGCGCGCGGGCCGGCCAGAGCCTGGGTGAACTGGCGAGTATGAAAGGCCTGGTCAGCCAGTTGCCCAAACCCCACAGCGGCAGCTACGAATACTCCACCCAGGGCCAGGGCCATTTCCTCAACGTGCGGTTTATTCCCGAGCTGAACTGGTACCTGTTCGTCGACAAACGCGAAGATGGCGCCCTCAGTGAAATCCGCCAGTCGCTGTACCTCAACCTGCTGATCTACCTGGCCATCACCTTGATTGTGCTGGCCCTGCTTAACCGGGTGATCCATCGCTACCAGAACAAGATCCAGGCCCAGGCCACCCTCGACAGCCTCACCGAACTGCCCAACCGCCGGGGTTTCGACCTGCTGGCAGCCCAGGCGATGCACGAGGCCCAGCGCGAACCGAAACCGCTGACCGCGCTGCTGCTGGACCTCGACCACTTCAAAGTGTTGAACGACACCTACGGCCACCTCGCGGGCGATCAGGTGCTGATCGGTTTTGCCCGGGATCTGGAAAGCTGCCTGCGGCATTCCGACATCGTCTGCCGCTGGGGAGGTGAGGAATTTATCGTGCTGCTCAAAGACACCGACGGTGAGACCGGTCAGAAAATCGCCGAGAAAATTCGTCAACACGTGGAAAAACAGCGTTATGTCTACAACGGCAAAGAATTGCAGCTGACTGTGAGCATCGGCCTGACCACCCTGCAACCGGATGAAACCTTGCACACGCTGCTGTCCCGGGCCGATCATGCGATGTACCGGGCCAAGCAAGCCGGCCGCAACCGCACCTGCGTGGAAATGCCCCACTCCGTTTATGAATAATCGTTGATGAAAAAGCCTGACCTCTGCCCGGCCTGCGGCGCCCCCAACGACTGCAGCCTGGCCGACCCGCGAACCGCCGACCGCGCCTGCTGGTGCTACGGCGTCAGCATCGACCCGGCAGTGCTTGAAGCGCTGCCCGCCGAACTGCGGGATCTTTCCTGCCTGTGCCCGCGCTGCGCGCAAGTAGAGGCGCAGCTGCAAGCAGCCGCACGGCCGATCACGTAAGATGCGCGGCCCTTTCATGTCCGATTTTTAACCCATGCGTGTAGACCGTTTCCTCAGCAACCTGCCGCGCTTCAACCGTCAGCAGGTTCGCCTGTTGCTGGTGGAAAAACGCGTGCGGATTGACGGAAAAGTCGTCAGTGATCCCCATAGCGAAGTGCTGGAATTCAGCCGCGTCGAAGTCGATGACGAGGTGCTGCAAGTCGGCAAACCCGCGCGCTATTTCATGCTGAACAAACCGCCCGGTTGCGTCAGCGCCACCCGCGATCCACAACACCCGACCGTGCTCGACCTGATCCATGAACCGGACAAGGATGACCTGCATATCGCCGGGCGCCTGGACTTCAACACCACCGGTTTGATGATCATCACCAACGACGGCAGCTGGTCGCGCCGCCTGACCCAGCCGCAGACCAAACTACCGAAGGTCTATTACGTCGAGACCGAGCAAGACATTGGCCCGGAGTATGCGCTCAAGTTCACCGAGGGCCTGTACTTCGCCTTCGAAGACCTGACGACCCAACCCGCCGAACTGGTGCTGCTTGGGCCGAAGTCGGCGCGGCTGAGCATCGTCGAGGGCCGATATCACCAGGTGAAGCGCATGTTCGGCCATTTCGACAACAAGGTGCTGCGCCTGCACCGTGAAAGCATGGGCCCGCTGGTGCTCGATAACGCGCTAAAACCGGGCGACTACCGCGAGTTGCGCACCGAAGAGATCCAATTGATCTAAGCGCACGACCACTCAGCAGAAGTTGTCGAACAATTTACGAATGACACTTGCGCGACGGCTTCTCCCCTGCTTGAATCAGGACGTCGGCCAAATTGTGACCGACGAGTCACAACATACTTCTAAGAAACTTTTTGCCGGCAGAGAACCCTCAGGTTCCGCATTCCACCGGCAGACTGCCCGCCAATAACAATACCCGTCGACCTGCCTTACCGGATCGACATGGGCCTCCAAATTCCAGGCGTATGCCTACCTGTCACAAAGCTCGTGCAATCTCATTTGCGCGCATACCCGCTTGCCAGGAGTCTTATGACATGAGGCCAGAAATCGCTGTGCTGGATATACAGGGTCAGTACCGGGTTTACACGGAGTTCTATCGCGCAGACGCCGCAGAGAAGACCATTATTCTGGTCAACGGCTCGATGGCCACGACTGCGTCGTTTGCACAAACTGTGAAAAACCTGCACCCGCAATTCAACGTGGTTTGCTACGACCAGCCCTACGCGGGCAAGTCAAAAGCCCACAACCTGCATGAGAAATTGCTGACCAAGGAAGTCGAAGGGCAGATCCTGCTGGAGCTGATCGACCACTTCGCCGCCGAACACGTGCTGTCGTTTTCCTGGGGCGGCGCCGCCACCCTGGTCGCCCTCGCCCAACGGCCACGGCGCATCGAAAAAGCCGTGATCAGCTCGTTCTCGCCGGAGATCAACGCGCACATGCTCGACTACCTCGAGCGCGGCGTCGATTACCTCGGCAGCCGCGACGGCGACCGGGTCGGCAACCTGGTGAACAGCACCATCGGCAAACACCTGCCGTCGCTGTTCAAACGCTTCAACTATCGCCACGTCAGCAGCCTGGCCGAGCACGAATACGGGCAGATGCACTTCCACATCAGCGACCTGCTGCACAGCGATCGTCAGTGCTTCCTCAAGGCTGCCGAGAAAATCAACGTGCCGGTGCTGTTCATGAACGGCGAATGGGACGAATACACCGCCGCCGACGGCGCCCGGCTATTCGCCAACCACGTGCAACACGCCACCTTCAGCACCCTGCAAGCCACCGGGCACTTTCTCGACATGGAACACAAAGCCGCCTGCCGAGACAGCCAAAACGCACTGCTGGGCTTCCTGAAACCTGAGCAGTACGCCAGCCGACCGCGTTACCACTACGTCCAGGACCACCATGCACTGGCAATCTGAAACAGCGTCATCGCGAGCAAGCCTGCGCCCCACCGCATCTGTAGGAGCAAGGCTTGCCCGCGATTGGCCATTACACGGTCCAAGCCTGCGTGTCACCCGTGCTAAATGCAGCGCACATAAAGAAAAACTTCAAATCCGCGCGCACATCTGGTACAAAGTCAGCCGCTCTGAGCGGGTGTCGTATAATGGCATTACTCCAGCTTCCCAAGCTGATAACGAGGGTTCGATTCCCTTCACCCGCTCCATCTCTACTCTAACTCATTGATTTCTTAATCAATTTTCCGGGTTAGCAGTAGCTTGTCACGAGGTCCTCCTACACTGGAGTCCCCAACGTGACGCATCGTGACAACCTCTACCGCCGTTCGAGCGGAATCTACGTTTTACGCATTACCATCCCCAAACGCTTCCGACTGCATTTTGGTCAACGCGAACTTCACACCTCGACCCGATCCAGTGATTATCGTGCGGCAAAAGCTGTAGCATGCCGATTGCTGTTGCATTGGCATTCGTGCGTAGACGAGTTGGATCAGATGAACCTAGAAAAATTGAACATGAGCAGTGCTCTCCTATCGACCGTAGGGTTCATCAGCATTAGCGAACTCAGCTCAGCTTCCGGCCTGCCTGTAGAGCACCTCCTCAGAGAGACGCTGAAACACAACCTTCCCGTGTTCTACGCGGCAAATGCACAGCCCGGTTATTTAGTGACCGACTACGACGAGGTTGATCGGGAGTCGGACACGGGTGGATTTGTCCTAAACAGCGCTTTTTCCGAAGGAGATCCGCACACATTTACAGGCAACCTCAGACCGTTCCACAGCCGCAATACGATTCTCAGCATTCTTGAGGACGGGGTGTCAGAGGAGGTCGCTTTCAACGTGCCTGGTGGGCGATCTGGCGCATTCTTTGATCTGCCCGGCCTTCGCCTAACTGCCGCCTCTGTGCTGATTTCAACGGTTCAGGCGCAAAGTCTATTTATCGTTCCGCTCATCAAAGCATTGACACCTACAACAGTCGCGCCGGTCAGCCCACTGACCACTGCAACCCCCATTTCGGCTTCGTCAGCACCCCCAGCTCCGACAACATCTGACTCCTGTTGCGCACCAGAACACTCATCCATGACTGTTGCCGACCTGCTCACCCTCTACCTGGCATACAAGGCAAGCTGCAAGGAGGAGACGCGCATCCGGATCGCCTCAATGGTGCGAATATTCATTTCTCTCATGAGCAACCCTACGCTCGGAAAACTCAATAGAGAATTGATCAGAAGCTACCATCAGTTGCTGAAAAAAATGCCGGTGAAGCGCGACATTTCCGCAAAGAAGCATGGAACGGACGATCCAGCCATTCTGATTGAACTCGCCGAGATCAATGACGAACCACGAATGACTGAGAACGCAGTCAAAAAACACATGGAAAAACTCGCGGAGATTTTCCAGTGGGCAGTGATTCAACAGTATCTCAAAGAGAATCCAGCAAAAAACATCACGCCCCCAGTCAAAAAAACCAGACGGGACCAAGACAGCCGAGGTGTATTTAGCGATGACGAAATACGTAAAATTTTTTCTTGCGCATGGTTCGTCACGGGCACTGACAAAAAAAACCAATATGGGGGATTCACATCATATCGCCCTCATTTTTACTGGTTGCCATTGCTCGGCCTTTACACCGGAGGCCGCATCAACGAGCTATCTCAGCTGTATTTGAAAGACTTTCAATGCACGAAAATTGGCACGCACTTCGTTTCCTTCAACAAAGATGGTGCGGCAAAAGTCGACTCAGCCGGCGATAAGTCCCTGAAGACGCTGAGTTCAGAACGGAAAATACCGCTTCATGCGAAACTGATAGATCTCGGGCTTTTGGACTACATCGAGGAACTCAAGGCAAACAAGCATGAGAGATTGTTCCCCGAACTGAAATACGACCGGGTAAAAGGCTATGGAAAACCAGCAAGCTCATGGTTTAACGAGAGGTTTCTCGGCAAGCAGCTAGGCATAGCTCGCGACGGAAGCAAAACCTTCCATAGTTTCCGACACATGTTCATTAGCGAGATTTTCAATCAAGGCCATCCGGAAGACGTTGCGTCCCAGCTTGCAGGTCATGAGCGTGGAGAGTCGCTTGCCGCCCGCACATACCGGAAAGACACATTTCCAGACCGAATGGCGCCAATTGTGAACGAGCTTGAGTTCCCCCTTCCAATAATTCACAAATTCAACATCACTGACGGCCTGCTGGCCGTGGCAAGTGCCACAAACAGAAAGATCCAGAACTCCAAAAAATAGTATGCATTACAGAAGTGGCGACTCCCGCCACTTCATCTTTGCTCGCGCAGACAACGCCCCCACATTCAATGACCTGTTGACGAAGATGTGGGGTGGCGAAACCTCACTACGCGGCCT